>JAJXYM010000021.1 GCA_021780585.1 Deltaproteobacteria bacterium | reverse complement strand
TTGCTCTGCAGGTGGCCGATCAGATGCCAGCGCGCGTCCCGCAAATCCGCCAGCGCCGCGCGCTTGGCGACCGCCTCCTGCACGTAGTTCTCCCCGAACTCGCGCGCTCCGGCCGCATACGCCGCGCGTATCGCCGCGGGCGGATTGGTCTTGCTCGCGAGCACCAGCCGCACCGCGTCCGGCGCACGCCGCGCGCGGGCGCACGCCGCCGCGATTCGATCGCGCACGGTCGCGAGCCGCCCGGCGATTTCGGTCGCGTCGATCATCGCGCCGTCAGTGTCCGCCCATCCCGTCGCGATCGGTCTTCGGCGCGACTCCGTGGCGCGCCAGCGCCGCGATCACCTCCGCAACCGGCAGCCCCATCACGTTGTCGCGCGTCCCTTCGACGGCCACGATAAAGTCCGCGCCGCGCCCCTGAATTCCGTATGCGCCCGCCTTGTCCAGCGATTCCCCGCTGGCGACGTACGCGTCGATTTCCGCCGCCGTCAGCGTTCTGAACGTCACCCGGCTGCTCACCGCGATTCGCTCCGCCAGGGCGCCGCCGCACGCGATTGCGAACGCCGTCACCACCGTATGAGTCACGCCGGCCAGCGCCGACAGCATCGCGCGCGCCTCGGCCGGGTCGGCCGGCTTGCCAAGGATTCGCGCGCCGCACGCGACGATCGTATCCGCCGCCAGCACGATCGCGCCGGGCCGCGCCGCGGAGACGGCAATCGCCTTCTCGGCCGCCATCCTGAGCGCGAACTCCGCGCCGCTCTCGCCCACGCGCAGCAATTCTTCGACGCCGCTTTCCACGATTTCGAATTCAATTCCCGCCCGACGCAACAATTCATGCCGGCGCGGCGACCCTGACGCCAATATCAGTTTATGCTCACTCATCGCCGGCGGCGTCCCGATCGACCACGCGGTTCGTGCGGCGCCGTCGCATCGGGTAACCGACTTGTTGCCAGACGCCGCGCCCCGCCGCAAGCCCATCCCGACGCCGCCGCCGCCCGCGCGGCGACCGGCGGAGCGCGGGCGTGCCGGCAACTTCCCGCTCCCCCCGATTGACGGGGCGCATTGATGCGAACGCGCCGGTCAGCTAACCAAATTCAGATGGGATCGAATCGCCGCCGATCATCACGCCCGCGCCCCGCCGCCGCCCGCTTCGCGATCGCCCTGCTCGCCGCGATTCTGTCCGGCGGCTTCGCGGCGGCCCAGATGCTGCCGTTCGAGCGCAACAAAGTCGTCAATTTCGATCCGCGCCAATCCTTCGCCGAGGGCTATCAAGCCTGGAGTCGGCACGATTGGCCGGTCGCGATCGAACGGATGCAGCTCGTGCGGGCGCGCGTCCCCGAACTCGCCGACTACGCCCTCTTTTACATGGCCGACGCCGAGCGACAAAGCGGCGATCCGCGGGGCGCGGCGGACAATTTCCTGAGCCTCGCGACCGAATTTCCGCACAGCGTCTTCGCCAATCGGGCCGAACTCGAATACGCCAGGATTGAGCTCGACCTCGGCCATCCCGATCTCGCGCTGCGCGCCGCCACGCTCGTCGCGGATCGCACCGCCGACGCCGGTCTGGAGCAGCGGGCGCGGATGCTGGGGGCGCGGGCGATGGCCGCGGCGAACGATTTCACCGGCGCCTACGCCGCCACGCAAACCCTGCGCCGCCTCTATCCGACCGGGCTCGACGACGGCGCCGCGCGCGATTTCGCCAACGCCCTGCTCGCGGCCCATCCCGCCCTCGCCGACATCGCCACGCTCGCCTATCGGCAAAGCGAAGCCGCTCTTCTGATCCGCGAAGGGCAATCCGCGCCCGCGCTCGAGCTGATTCGCGCCGCGCTCGCGACCGCGCCCGAACCTTCGACGCGCGCCGAACTGCTATGGCTCGAAGCCACGGCCGAACGCGGCGATCCAGAGGCCTATCGCTCCGCCCTCGAGCAGTATCTGGCGCTCGCGCCCGCCGGCGCCCATGCCGCCGCCGCGCTCAACGACCTCGCCCATTCATGGTGGCGCGGCGACGACACCGCCCAGGCGCGCGATTACTTCGGCCGGCTGACGCGCCAGTTTCCGGCCAGCGCGTTGGCGCCGCAAGCGATGTTCGAAATCGGACGCACCTACGAGGACGACGGCGATTACGCCGCCGCGCGCGCCGCGTTCCAGCGCCTGATCGCGCGCTACCCCGCGGCCGAGGCCACTTCTGACGGCCGCTTCCGCGCCGCCTTTATGCTCTACATGATGCGCGATTACGACTCGGCCATCTCCGAGTTCGCCGCCGATGCCGCCCGCGCGCAATCCGCGTCCGATCGCGACATGTTCATCTACTGGCAGGCGCGTTCGCTCGAACAAAACGGCGAACCTTCCGCCGCTCACCCGCTCTATCTGCGCCTCGCCACCAGTATCGACAGCAATTACTACCCGATGCTGGCGGAGCGGCGCGTCAACGTCCGGCCGAGCGTCTTTCCCGCCGCGCTTGCGTCGCTTCCGACCGCGACCGCGCCTCCCGTCGTAACCGGCGCCGCGCAATTCCATCTGGAACGGGCGCTGGCGCTGCGCGCGCTCGCGCTCCGCCAGCTCGAAGCGCCCGAACTCCGCGCGCTGGGCGACCAGATGATCGCCGATCCCGCCCTGCGCGATTTCGTCCTGGCCGAATACGCCGCCGCCGGCGCATGGTACGACGGCGTGGTCGCCGCCACGCGCCTGGCCGCGCGCGGCGCGCTCGATCCCCATATCGCGGAGCGGATCCGCTATCCGCGCGGCTATTGGGAGCTGGTCTCGGCCGCGGCCGCGCACAACCATCTCGATCCCTATCTCGTGCTCGCGCTGATCCGTCAGGAGAGCCTCTTCAATCCCGACGCCCGCTCGGTCACCGACGCCCGCGGCCTGATGCAACTGATGCCGGCGACGGCGCATCGATGGGCCGCGCAGGCCGGCGCCGCCGACGATCCGTTCGATCTCTTCGACCCCGATCTCAGCGTCCGCATCGGTACGGTCTATCTGCGCGGTCTCTTCGGGATGTTCAACGACGACCTGTTCAAGGCCGTCGCGGCCTATAATGGCGGCGAGCACGCGGTCGCCGGATGGGCCGCGAAATATCCCGGCGACGACGATCAGTGGGTCGAAAATATCGGCTATCGCGAAACCCGCGACTACGTGAAAAAGGTCGTCGGCGGATTGCGCGAGTACCGTCTCATCTATCAGCCCGGCGCGACGCCATGATCGCGGACCTCCGGCTTCGCCGCGCCGCGCCCGCGCCGCTCCGATCGGCTCCGGCTTCAAGCGCGCTGACGCTGTCGCCCGCCGCGCCGATCGTGGGAATCGACGTCGGCGAACGCGCGCTTGATCTCGCGATCGCGGCGGCCGGCCGGATTCGCCTTGCCACGCTCCCGCTCGCCGGTCTGGAACATTGCGCCGGCGGCGCGATCGCCGGCTTGACCAGCCGCCTGCGCGCCGCCGCGCCCGAACTCGACGCTGCGGACGCGATCGCGCTGATCGACTCGCCCGAGGCGCCCCGTGAATCGGTCCGCGCGCGTGCCGGCGCCCCGCATCCAAACGGAAGTCGCTGTATCGACCGCCGCCTCGCCGCAATCGTCAGGCGGATCAAATCCGCCCGCGCGAACCCGGCGCCGTGGCTCGGCCTGTGGCTCTTTCCCACCCCGCCGCGCGCCTGGTTCGTGCGCTGCGTCCGCGCTTCCGACTGCCCACCCCATCTGGCCGCCTTCGGCCGCGAGCTTTTTCCCAACGCGCTCGGCCGGCCACGTCACGCTTCCGACGGGCCGCGCGGCGGACAGGTCTTTACCCGCTTCATGCTCGCCGGATTTGCGCTTTTCCGCGCCTTGACCGCAACCCGCGCGACCAGCTTCGAGTCCTATCCCGACCTCGTCTTCAGGCTCTGGCACAACGGCGCCGGCTTCACTCCGAAACGCGCGGGCCGGCGCGGCGCGCTCGCCGCCCGCCGCGCGATCATCGCTCGCCTCGCCCCTCGCCACGGCCTCGAAATCGCCGCGCCGGACACCCTCGATCACGCCGACGCCGCGATTTTGGCGATCTGCGCCGCCGCCGCGCGCGCCGCGGGCGCTTTCGTCATAATCGCGGAGCCGGGCGAAGGACGTTTCGCGCTCCCGCTCGACCGCGACGACCACGCCGCGATCGGACCTGACATTGTGTCCGCCAAATCGAGTATGGTTGACGCGCGGCTATTCCCGTTCAAATCTGGATAGGCACGTCCGGACAAGGAGGGCATGGAAAGGACATGAGGAACAGGAATCACTGGGTCTACGCGATGCTTGCGCTGGTCGGCGGAGTGCTTGGCGGCGCAGTCTCGAGCCATCTGTTTCCGCCCGAAGGAGTCGCCTCGGCCGCCAGCCGCGCGGCCCGGACGCTCAAGGCCGAACGCTTCGTCCTCGTCGATCACGATGGCGCGCAGCGCGGCGCGATTCAGGTGACTTCGCGCGGTTTCGCCGAAGTCGCGCTGCAGGACAACAGCGGACGCATCCGCACCGAGCTGCGCGTCGGCGGCAATGGCGACGCCGCGGTCGGCTTCTTCGACGCCAACGGCGCCAAGCGCGTGATGCTCGGCGGGACTCCGACGGGACGCAACGGCCTTGCGCTTTACGGCGTCAACGGCCGTCAATTGGCCGGCTTCACCGTCGCCGAGGATAATCAGTCGAGCGTCACGCTCTACGATCCCAACAACGGCCGCGCCCGCGTCGGCCTCGGCGTGGCGGCCAACGGCGAGCCCGCCCTGGTGCTGTTCGACCAGAACGGCCGCGATCGCGCCGAACTGCACGTCACCGTCAAAGGCAATCCCGGCCTCGCGCTGGCGGACGCCAGCGGCAAGACTATCGCCGGCCTGCCGGTCGAAGAAACCCAGCAAACTCAACAGTAAGCCTGACGGCGTAACCCGTGGAGGAGATGGTAATGAGTTCCTTGACCAAAAAACTGGCTGCCTTCGCCGTCGCGGCGGCGATGCTGATCGCGCTGGCCGGATGCTCCGGGCAGCCGCTTTCGACGCGTGAAAAAGGCACGGGCATCGGCGCCCTGCTCGGCGCGGGCACCGGCGCGATTATCGGCGCCGCCGTCGGCGCGCCCGGCGCGGGAGCCGCGATCGGCGGCGCGCTCGGCGCGGGCACCGGCTTCCTCGTCGGCAACGAGATGCAGAACACGCAAGCCCAGACCCAGCAGACGCAATCGCAACTGCAGTCGCAGCAGCAGGAGATCGAGCAGCAGCGCCAGCAAATCGAACAGCTCAAGTCGCAATCGCAGACTGAGTAGTCAATCGGCGTGAAGGCCGGTCCGCCGCGCATCACGGCGGACCGGCAAAACACCAAAACCGCAGTACTCACTCGCCGAGGTCAGGGCTTGGATCCTTCCAGTCCTCGGGCATCTCGATCT
>JAJXYM010000428.1 GCA_021780585.1 Deltaproteobacteria bacterium | reverse complement strand
GGGCGGCAATCACTTCCGCCACATCTCTCGCTTCACCGCGGACCGAATCTCTTTTTGCCAGCACATCCTTCAACGCCCGGATGTCCAGCGCCTAATCGGCCACGATCAACTTCAACCGCGGCGTTTCTTCTTCCAGCCGGCGCACATCCAAAACCTCAAGTCCGCCGTAACTGCCGCTTCAGGTGCAGAAGGTAGCGTCCGAGAGCCCGTCCCGCCGACACAATTCGCTGGCCTCCGCTCCCGCCTCCTTCAGCACCCTCGAGGATTCGCTCTTCGCTAAACCGTGCGCGCTTCATGCCCGCGTTCCTTTCCGGCAGGCACTAACTTATCGCTGGGATGCCTGCAGGGGGAGAGGTCAATCCGGACCATCTATTCGTCTCTTCTTCATCGCTGGCTAGGATGAAACGGCGCCAGCCTGAATCAGATGAAATTCCATCTCTGTTCTCCATCAAGTGTTGTTTGTTCGAGAACAACGGCGATTGTCACGATTCCCACCGAACCAATTTGGTTTCGCAATGTCGCTCGGCGACGATTTTGGACATCGGCGTTTTCTGGTCCTGTAACGCCAATGTTGGCCCATCCCTCCTACGCCGTGCGGCTCCGCGCGATAATCTCACCGCCCCCGGGCCGGCGGAAGCGAACGAAAAAAGCCCTCAATGGCCTCGTTTGCCTGCTCGGGCTGCTCCAACCAGAAACAGTGTCCGGCCGATTCGATCACCGTCAACCGCGCGCGAGGTATGCGCTCCGCTAAAATTCGCGAGTTCTCCCACGCGATGAGGGCGTCCTCGCGGCCGGTGATTACGAGCGTAGGACAGCTAATTCGTGGCAGACGGTCGTAGGCGTCATGCCGCAGAATCGCTTGCATGCGGCGCTCGAGCGCAACCGGATCGAGCGGCCGCCGGCGGCGCGCCTCGATCATGGCCGGGATGACCTCCGGATGCCGCTCAATATAGTTTTTCGTGAAGGCCGCTTCGGCCAGCGCCCTGCCGCGCTCTTCGGCTGACATCGGCCGCGTTGAATAAGCGGCGGTGAGCGCGTCACCGCCGATGCGAATGGCTTTGGGGCCACCCGCGGTCGTGCACCCAAGTACCAGCGAGAGAACCTTTTGCGGATGGCGAAGCGCGAGTTCCTGGGCGATCGCGCCGCCCATCGACACGCCGATTATATGCGCCGCGGGAAAGCCGACCTGATCCATCAGGGCGGCGGCGTCGTCCGCGAGCAGGCCGATGCTGTAATCCATGTCGGGTTTTTCGCTCATACCCGATCCGCGTTGATCGAAGGTCAGCACGCGAAAGCCGTTCGCGAACGAAGCGGCCATGCTGTCGAACATGCTCTGGTCGCCCTGCGCGCCGTGAATCATGACCAGCGGCGCGCCAGCGCCTCGCAATTCGTAGGCAAGTTCAACTCCATTGATGCGCGCGCGCGGCATATGCATGTCCTCCGGATAATGTCGGGCAGTGGATGTTTCCAGGCTTATCGCGAGCCGCTATGCAAAACTCCGTGTCGTTCAAGGTTTTCGACGTTCGCCGCGGTGTAGCCGAGATATTGAGTCAGCACCTGCTGATTATGCTCGCCCAGGAACGGCGCATCCAAAGTGAGCGGAGACTTGAAATCCGAGAACCTGAGCGCGAACCCGGGCAGATCGAATTCGCCCAAAACGCGATCGCGCACTTTCCGCACGGTTCCGCGCTCCCGCAGATGCGGATGGTTCATCGCGTCACGCACCGATAGTACCGGCGCGAACGGCACCCGATGCCGATCGAGCAATTCCATCGCCTCCTGATCGCTCATCAACCCGAGCCAGCCTTCGATATCGGCGACCATTTCTTGCAGGTGAGCGACTCGCGCCGCGTTGTTTTCGTAGCGCGAATCGTACGCCAACTCCGGCCGCCCCATCGCGTTGCACAACGCGGGCCATTGATGATCGACCGCGGCGATGATCATGTGGCCGTCGCGGCTCTTGAAGATGCCCGCGGGAGCAACGTAATAGGCATGCCGGCCCGAACGTGTGGGTTCAACCGCGCCGCCGCTCAGACTCGCCATCTGCACGGCGGCCTCGTGGTAATGGAAGTAGGTATCGAGCAGCGAAACGTCGAGATGCTGTCCCTTGCCAGTGCGTTCGCGGTGAAGCAGCGCGCAGGCGACCGCGCCCATCGCATGCGCGCCGGTGCTGACGTCGCCCAGCGCCACCATCGGCGTATACGGAGCCTGGTCCGGTTCGCCGCACATCGACGTGAATCCGGAGACCGCCTGGCCGCAGCCATCGTAGCCGGTCAGATGCGCGAGCGGTCCGGTCTGGCCGAACCCGGATATTGAGCACATCACGATGCGCGGGTTGATTGCGCTCACCGTGTCGTAATCGAAACCCATCCGGCCGATTACGCCGGGCGCATAATTCTGCACCAGCACGTCCATCTTGGGGATCAATTCGGCGATCAACGCGGCCGCTTCGGGTTTTTTCAGGTCGATACAGAGGCTTCGCTTGCCCCGATTATGCTGCACGAAATAGCCGCTGCGGCCGTCGCGCAGGATCGGAAAGGCGCGGGTCGGGTCGCCCTTGGGCGCGAATTCGACCTTGATCACCTCGGCGCCCATTTCAGCCATCATCAGGGTGCATGTGGGTCCGGCGACGAACTGGGTGAAATCCAGAACCTTGTAGCCGTCCAGAACGTGTCTTTGGGTTGCGTCCATGAAGGCCCCCCTAGCGGATTTTTTGCGCGGTTCGCGCGCGACTTTTGCGTAAGGGTCTTATAACATTGTTGTCTCCAAACTGAAGGGCGCGTTCGGATCAGCCCGGCGGAATCCCGAAGTTGCCTTGAGCCAGATTGCGGACTTGCGTCGCGTTAATCTGGCCTGCCTCGGTCCCTGCGATCAGGCCGGGCGCTCCGTATCGACGCCCCAAGCCGCCAGATTGGCAATCGCGGCCAGGCTCTGGCGCAAGCAGTCGGGCCTGCGGCCGCTCCTGACCGCCGATCGCCTGCACGCGAGTGGTCAATTTATCGAATGCGACCGCATCCGGGCGTCGCTGCCGCGGATCCGCACCGATGGCAGCCATCCCCGCTTTTCTCGTCGCGTCCTTTTTTCCTGGCGTCCGGACTGAAACCTCCCGCTATCAATGGCGAATCCGCCGGCGACAGAGGCGCTACGAGCGCGCGTGGAATAACCGCAAAGCGCCAGCTAGCCAGATGGCGCCCCGGAAAAATCGCGAAAAGTACGGCGCAACTTCATCGGGCGCCGGACTGGTTTCAGAAACGGGCGTCCGCTCTGGTGTTGACGCCGGAATCACAATTGAGGCATAGGAGTGGCGTCTGGCTCCGCCGCATCGGGGCGCGACCGGAAACGGCAACCCGGCGGAACGCGGTCCTGCGCAGCTTCGAGGCAAGCTGAAGTCATCGGTCAGACAGAGGATCGTCAATCGCAAAAACACGGAAATCCAGGGAAGTCTCGCCGAACAGCCGCTGAATTGAAGATGTTCTTCTATCCAGCCGTCAACCAGATGGCGGCGCGAAAGGACGCGGTCCGAGCAGACGCGCTACCGCCCCGTCGATACTCGATGGTGATGAAATGCGAAACCTGATTGAGGCCCACGACCGGGTAAAGGATTTCGATTGGGAACCTTCGTACGTTGACAAACGGGTTTGGTATCCAACCAAGTACAAGATTCCAAACAAGACCAAGGATCCATTCCGTCACCTCGTGCGCGATTATCTATCGATGGAGGAGGAAAAGGATAATCGCCAGTACGGATCGATGGAGGACGCGCTCTCGCGAGCGCAGGCCGCGTCAAGGGCCGAGCCCCGCTGGATGGAGATCATGAAAGCGGTGCTGCCGATTCTTAATTTCGGCGAATATGCGGCTATGAAGTCGACCGGCCAGCTAATCGAGACCGTGGCCAACGCCGAGCTGCGCCAGGGCTATCTGGCGCAGATGCTCGACGAGGTGCGCCACACGCATCAGGAAGCGTACCTGACGCGGTACTTTGCCAAGCACGCCGCGGATCCGGAGGGCTTCGCGCAGGGATTCAAGCTAAGAGGTACGAACCTCTTCAATCGCGCGGGGCGGGCAGCTTTCGAGGCGTTCTTCGTCGGCGACCCGATCGAGGGCGCGCTCAATCTTCAAGTCGTCGCCGAAACCGCGTATACGAATCCGATTTTCGTCGCGCTTACCGAAATTGCCGCCTCAAACGGCGACCAGGTGACCCCGTCGGTGTTCTTGAGCATCCAGTCCGACGAGTCCCGGCACATGGCCAATGGTTACTCGACCCTCGCGGCGGTCGTTTCCAATCCCGACAATCTATCGGCGCTCCAGGCCGATTTCGACCGGGCGTTCTGGCGACAGCACGCGTTTATCGATCCGTTCGTTGGGGCGGTATGGGATTATTTCCAGTCGAACCGCACCACCTGCTACCTCGAAAAATGGCGCGAGTGGATTGAAGGCGACTGGATCGGGTCGTATATCGGGCGCTTGTCGCCGTTCGGACTCAAAGTCCCAAGCGGATATCAGGCGGCGAGCGAGCGAATACCATGGCTCGGACACACGGCCGCGATGGTGGCGTACGCCGCGTGGCCGCTGCAATTTTGGCGGTTCGACCCGCTCACCCCACGCGACATGGACTGGTTCGAGCGCAAATATCCGGGCTGGAACGGACACTACGGGAAATTCTGGGAGGAGTACCGGCGTCGATGCGATCCGCGCAACGGCGCGCTGGCCCTTTCGATGTTCCCCAGCCTGCCCCCGCTCTGCCGCGTGTGCCAAATGCCGTGCGTATTCCCGCGGATCGACATTTCGACCTGCCGAATCAAGGAATACGCTGGCAAGCGCCACGCCTTCTGCTCGGCCTCGTGCGAGATGTTCTTCGATCAGCAGCCCCAGAGGTATCTCGGCTACACGAACTATTTCGAACTGTTCGACGGTTACGATCTCGCGGATTTCATCGTCGAGAATGGCCTGCTTAGAGCCGACGGCAAGACGCTGATAGCCCAACCCTGGCTTGATCAGGAGCGGATGTGGACGATCGACGATATTCGAGCGATGCGCTACGAGATTCGCGACCCGTTGAGGAACCAGTAATGACCACTCAAGCGCCTCGCGATTTCAATTATATCAAGCCGCGCAAGCGCCGGCTTTCCGAATACGAAGCGGTGAGTTGCTATACCCAACCCGACCCAAATGTATTCGATCGCCAGGGATGGTACCTCTTGACCGCCGAAGGCCGCGCGGCCTGGCGTCCCGAATCGACCCGCCTGCAACATCCTCATTGGTTCGCCTTCCGCGATCCTTCGGGACTATGGCAGCGTTATTATGTGAAGTTGCAAGCGGAGCAGGAGCGTTCGATCGAACGAATCGTCGAGGACGCGGGAGCCGCGGGCACGCTGCGCGAGTTCGATCCGG
>JAJXYM010000172.1 GCA_021780585.1 Deltaproteobacteria bacterium | reverse complement strand
CTTGACCCCGCCGATATGGTCGGTATGAGCATGGGTGAGCACAATCCGATCGAGTTCGTCGGCGCGGCTCAACTCGCGCAAACCGAGCGGGAAATTTTCCGCCCATCGGGGCACGCCGATTCCGGTGTCGAGCAGAACCGGGCGGCGACCCGTACCGACGATGTAGGTGTTTGTGCCCGGCCCGGTGAACGGTCCCGGATTATGGCCGAGCACGGTCGCCACGCGCGGCGACAGCCGCGCCCAATCGGGCAGCCGAAGCCCGAGCATCGAATCGGTGACCACACGCCGCGGCTGCTCGTCCATCTCCAACTCCTCGTCTGGCCGACGCTATCAGAGCCGGCGGTTGCGTTCGAAAATCAAACGCAGGCCCTTTAGCGTCAGGAATTCATCTACATCTTCGATCGTATCCGATTCAGGCGCAATCAAGTCGGCCATCCCGCCGGTCGCGATCACGCGGGTCTTCTCGCCGCGCTCGCGCACGATCCGCTCGACCAGGCCGTCCACCAGTGCGGTGTAGCCGAAGACCAGACCCGACTGGATCGCGCCGACCGTGGTGCGGCCAACGACGTCGCGCGGCCGGGCCAGTTCGACGCGGTAGAGCTTGGCCGCGTGCTCAACCAGCGCGTTCATCGAGATGCCGAGTCCGGGAGCGATCGCGCCGCCGACATATTCGCCGCGCCCGGTCACGTAGTCGAACGTGGTCGCGGTGCCGAAATCGACCACGATGCAGGCGCTCGAGTAACGCTCGAAGGCCGCGACCGCGTTGACGATCCGGTCGGCGCCGACCTCCTTGGGATTTTCATAGAGGATCGGCATCCCGGTCTTGATTCCAGGGCCGACGATCAGCGGCGCGCAATGAAAATAGCGCTCGGCGAGCAATTCGATCGTCTGGTTGAGCGGCGGCACCACGCAGGCCACCACCAGCCCTTCGGGCTTGAGCGGAGTTTGCATCCCGGCGGCCTGCAACAGCACGTTGAGCATCACGCCATGCTCATCCGTGGTGCGCTCGGGATTGGTCGAGATGCGCCAGTGATGAATCAGGCGGTCGCCCTCGTACAGACCGATAACGGTATGGCTGTTGCCAACGTCGATCGTCACCAGCATCGGCTGACCTCGCCGGGCGCGTATGGAATCTGCCGTCGGTTCATAAGAATCGCCGAAAAAAGCCTCTCTCGCGTGGATGGTGATTGAAACTCGATTGATCGGCGCGACGCCCGCGCGCCGGTCGTAAACCTAATGCATGCCCATCCGGAAGCCGCCCGGCCGCCCAAATCCGCCGCGCGGCCCCGACAGCATCGGACTGTTCGAAAGAATCGCCGAGCGCATCGTATTCATTCCGGGCGGTACGATATATGGACCGGGCGGCAATTGGGCGCCGAATTGCGGCTGGGGCAGAACTCCGCCGATCGGCGGACGCGGAAACGCCGGATAACCATACGGCGCGGCGGCAAAGCGCTGCGCCATCATCGGATTGAGCATCACCGGACCCATCGGCATCGGCACGGGATACATCCCCGCCATATCGACCTGGTCCTGATAGTCCTCGAGCCCGCCGATCTGATCTTCCGGATTCGCGCCGTCGGCCGGCCCGCCCTGCCCCGCGCTGGCCGTCTGATCGGGAGGATTCTGGACGCTCGGCGGCGAATTCGTATCGACCACCTGTGGTAGTTCGAGCACCTGATCCGGGCTTGAGTCGGCGCCGCCGGAATCACTAAGGTCGCCAGCGTCACCGGCGCGGACCCGCGCCCAATGCGAATGAATTGCGGCGTCGTCGCGCGACGGATTATCCGCGCTGGACCCGTCGCTGGGACCGCCCGTCAGCGTCACGACGATCGACGATCCGGCGCCCGTCGCAATCGGCGTGACGGATGGCTTGGAGGCGGCGGGCACGCCCGCGGCGGCCGGAAGATCGCCGCCATAGGCCGGTGGGGGCGGCGGCGGGTCTCCGTCGTCGGGCGGCGGCGTCGCCAAATCGGTCGGCGGCGCGGGAATCAGCGCCGAACCCGTCCCGTCGCCCGAATAATCCCGCGCCTCCCGCGATTGCGCGTACCCGGAACGGCCGATCGCCATCAGCAAAACCAACGACAGCGCGATGGCCAACGCCGTCATGCGGGCGGATTCGCGATTATCGCCGGGCCTATGGTGCCTCCTCGCCATCATCCGAGCGCTCCCGCTCAAGCCTCACGCTAACACCCGTCATCGCGGTCGCCAAGGGCAATTCAGTCGCCGCAACCGTATCGCAACCGTTTGCAGATAATTTGCGGCGGGCTAAGATGCGCCCCATGTCGGATTCCAAAGTTGCATTGATCACCGGTGCGGGCCGCGGCATCGGCCGCGATATCGCCCTCAGGATGGCGCGCGAGGGCTACGCCTGCGGCCTCATTGCGCGCACCAAATCGCAGCTTGACGAGACCGCCGAACTGATTCGCGCGGCCGGCGGCAAAGCGCTTGTCACGCCGACCGACGTGGCGCGGCGCGATCAGGTCGCCGCTTCGGTCGCGGCGGTCGAGCGGGAACTCGGTCCAATCAACGTGCTGATCAATAACGCGGGCGCCTACCTGCGCAAGCCGTTCGTCGAAATCACCGAGGATGATTTCGACTTCCAGCTCAAGGTCAACTGCTACGGTCCCTTCTTTTGTACGCAGACGGTCGTGGCCGGGATGGCCGAGCGGGGCGCGGGAACGGTTATTTTCGTGCTCGGTTCCGAGACGCGCGGCGGGCCCGCTCAATACGCCGCCTACAACGCTTCCAAGGTCGCGCAGCGCGCGCTGGCGGAATCGGTCGCCTACGAATTCATGCATCGCGGGGTCCATGCGATCGCGCTCGACGTCGACGGCGCGGTCGGATTACCGCGCGTGACCGAGGCGGCGCATGACGAGGACCCGGACCATTTCGTCTCGACCGACGCGATCTGCGGCGAAATCGTCCATCTGATCAATCAGCCACGCAACGCCTGGACTTTCGCCGTCGATCTGCGCTCGTTCTGGCAATGGCGTCCGCGCGTGGCGGCGAAAAAGAAAGCCTGACGCGAGCGGCGGAATTCGCGCGACGGAACCGTCCGGCAAGCGAGGCCGTTATGGCCTTGGCGGCGCGCGTCCGGCTATACTCGGAATTCTTCCAGGCTTCGGAACGAATGCCGAAGCGGTCGGGGTGTGGCGCAGCCTGGTAGCGCACACGCTTGGGGTGCGTGTGGTCGCCGGTTCAAATCCGGCCACCCCGACCAATCGAAAATCCTGATAAATCACTAAAGAATTTCCTCTTTGACCCGCTCTGGCGTGACGTTTTCAAACGTCCTTGCATAGTTCCATCTGACAACTATCTGACGATTTCGGCGGCCGAATTGGCCGGGCGGAGGCCGCGGTCATCGGGACGCCGCGCGCTGGCCGACGCGGTCCCGCGTTTGTTCGCGAGAAGCTTCAGGCGATCGAGCATCGGCTGGTCGCGAACAAACGCGACGTAACTTATAAGTCAATGCACAAGATGTTTGTTGCCGAACGGCTCGAAAAAGAGTGCAAAGAGTGAGTAGGAACGGCGGCAAACCAGCGCGCCTCGAAGCCGCTTCGCTCTCATGTTGCAATGGCAACTTTAAGAGAACCGCCAAAGCGGCATGCAGTACGAGGACCCTCTTTTTCGATTGCGATATTATACGAAAAGAGCGTCATTTGCGATCGTCTCTCCGCGATAGAATCCTCTAACCTGCCTCAGGCGCTCTTCGCCGCGCAATTAATTTGATCTTTACAGGTTAGCGAACCTTTACGGATCGCGCGGCGGTCCTGAACGCCGCCGCGCAGGCGCTGCCACGCGCCGCACCGCATAGCGAACGGGGTCAATAAACCCAAATTGTTCGTCGTCATTTTACTAAATTCGAACGGCCCCCCCCATAGCTCGTTTCGCCCGTCGCAGGTTTGCGGTTTTGATGAACTCAATAAAGAACTGTATATAGCAAAGCCTCAACAAATCTTATTCCGCCGCCATTAGGTAAGGCAGGCGCGGTCGGGGTGACTATGAATGGGGAAATAATCGACTTCTGGGGCAAACTCGATGACGCGTCCGGCCAATGGCATCCATTGATCGACCATTGCGCCGATGTCGCCAGCGTTTGCGAAGCATTGCTAACGCATTCTTTGATTCGCATCCGGATGGCGCGGCTTGGCGGTCGCGACGATCTTGGCCAAGCCGATATCCAGCGGCTTTCAGCGCTCGCGGCTTTCCACGATGCCGGCAAATTCAATCTTGGCTTCCAGAACAAGGCCGACCCGCGCCGCAAACCGTCGCCGGCCGGCCACGTCGGCGAACTCCTGAAGGTTCTGGATGCCGACGCCAGTCAGGAATGCCGGCGGCTGATCCAATCCATGCCGCTTACCGAAATCCAGACTTGGGCCGACGAGTCCTCAGGCCTTGAATTATTGATTGCCGCGATCGCGCATCACGGGAAACCAGTCGAGCCCGGCGGCGGTTCCGGTCCGAATGTTGAGATTTGGCAAGCTGAACCCAACAGACGCGATCCGTTCGCCGGAATCTCACGACTGAGCGCCAAAGTTAGCGAATGGTTTCCCGCCGCGTTCGACGCGCACGCCGCGCCGCTCCCTTCGTCGCCGCCGTTCCAGCACGCCTTCTGCGGCCTGGTCACCTTGGCCGACTGGATCGGCTCGGATCGTTCGGTCTTCCGCTTCAGCGAGTCGGGCGACGGCGACCGGATCGACTTCGCCCGCCAAGTGGCGCCGATCGTACTGCGCAACATTGGCCTCGACTCCGCGCCCGCGCGCGCCCTATTCCACGCCGCGCCACACGAGTTCCCCGAGATTTTCTCCTTCGCGCCGAATCAAGCGCAGCGCCGGATGCTCGAACTGCCGATCGCGGCGGGCCGCGGCAGCCTCGCGATCCTGGAGAGCGAGACCGGTTCCGGCAAGACCGAAGCCGCGCTCGCGCGGTTTTTTCGCCTGTTCGACGCGGGCGAAGTCGACGGACTCTATTTCGCCCTGCCGACGCGTACTGCGGCGGTCCAGATGCATAGCCGGATTGAAAACGCGGTGGCGCGCGCCTTTCCCGACGAATCGGTTCGGCCGCCAGTGACGCTTGCCGTGCCGGGCTATCTGCCCCTTGACGACGCGCCCGGCGACCGTCGCTTGGCGCCGTTCGAGACGCTCCATCCGGACGACGAGGCCGCGCGATTTCGCTTTCGCCGATGGGCCGGGGAGCATCCGAAACGCTATCTCGCCGGCGCGATCAGCGTCGGCACGGTCGATCAGGCGCTCCTCTCCGCGCTGATGGTTTCGCATGCGCATCTGCGCGCGACTTCGCTGCTGCGCCAGTTCCTGGTGGTCGACGAGGTGCACGCTTCCGACGCCTACATGACCACGATTCTGCGCGAAGTGCTGCGCTTCCATCTGGCCGCCGGC
>JAJXYM010000360.1 GCA_021780585.1 Deltaproteobacteria bacterium | reverse complement strand
TCTTTGAAATCGTCCGCCACGAATGACGCGCAACCGTCGCAGGTCCGCCGCCCGTCCGCGCGCGGTTGTGCGCCGCCGGCAAGCTGGATAGTAATCGCCCGATGTACGCCACCTTCCGGCGCTGGCCGCGCGACCGTTATGGAATCGGCGCCTTTCTCATCTATTCCGGCGTCTCGCTGGGCGTGCTCGGACGGGGCGTGGCGGCGGCTCCGCGCGCTTTTATGGTCGGACGCACTACGGACCCGACGGTTTACATGTGGTTGCTCAAATGGTGGCCGCACGCGATCGCCGGCCGCATCAACCCCTTCGTCACGGATTTGGTCTGGGCGCCCGGCGGCTTCAACCTGACCTGGACCACCGCGATTCCCCTGCCGGCGATCGCGGCCGCGCCGATCACCGCACGTTTCGGACCGGTCGTGGCCTACAATTTGTTATGCTTGCTCGCGCCGCCGCTGGCGGCCTGGTCGGCCTTTATCCTGTGCCGGGGGATCACCGGGCGATGGTGGCCGTCGCTGGTCGGCGGTTATCTGTTCGGCTTTTCCGCTTACATGCTGGCGCAGATTCTCGCCCATCTGCCGCTCATTCTGGTCTTTCCCGTGCCGCTCGCCGCGTGGCTGGCGATACGCCGCGGCGCGGGCCGCATTGGCAAGTCGGCTTTCGTGGTCGCGATGGCGCTGACGCTCGGTTCGACGCTGCTGATCTCGCTGGAGATTTTCGCCACCGCGACCATCTTCGGCGCGCTCTTTATCGGCCTGTTGATCGTTTTCGCGGACGAAGAGCCGCGCCGCTCGATCGTCCTTTTGTCCGCGCCGCTCGCGCTCGCCTATGCCATCGCATTCGCGCTCGCGTCGCCCTATCTGTATTATTTTCTGCACGGCGACAGTTTTCCCCACTTTCACCATCTATTATCGACCGATTTGCTGAATTTCCTTGTTCCGACCCCGTCGTACGCGCTCGGAACCGAGCGCCATCTCGCTCGCCTTTCGACGCGCTTCGGCGGCAGAATCGAGGCCGGCGGCTGCCTCGGCCTGCCCCTGATCGCGATTGCGATATGGCACGGTCGCGCCCGCTGGAACGATCCGGTCGTCAGAGCGATGCTGGTGTTTGCGGGGCTGGTCGCGATTGCCGCGCTCGGGCCGCGGCTGCAGGTGGCAGGAGTGACGCTGTTCGGGATGCCGTGGAAAATCGCGCAACATCTGCCATTGATCAGCGACGCGCTGCCCGCGCGCTTCCCGATTTTCATTTCGCTCGCGCTCGCCGTGATCTGCGCGATGTGGCTGGCCGCGAACGACGTTAGCGCGGCGCTGAAAGGCGTCGCGCTAGGCGCCATCGCGATCTTTTTCGCACCCAATCCCTCCGTCGCCTGGTGGACTTCACCGGTCGCCACGCCGCGGTTTTTTCTTGACGGAAGCTTCCGGCGCGATTTGGCGCCCGGCGCGACGGTCCTGATTCTGCCTTACGGCTTCAACGGCTCCAGCATGCTCTGGCAGGCCGAAAGCGGTTTTTACTTTCGCATGGCCGGCGGCTGGACCAGTTTCACGCCGCACGAATTTCAGCGCTGGCCGATCGTCGATGCCTTCCTGCATAACGTGTGGATTCCCGACTTCCCCGAACAATTGAAGGCCTTCCTCGCGTATCATGACTCCCGCGCCGTACTGATTGCGGGCGCGACCGGCGGCCGGTGGGCGCCGCTGCTGGCGGCGTCGGGGGCGGAGTCGAAGACGATCGGCGGCGTTGACATCTTACGGTTTTCCACCGCCGCGCTCGCGCCTTATCGGCAAATCGACGTGATCGAAATCGAACGCCGGGCCGACCAGGCGCGCTTCGCGCTGCTGCTCGACGCGGCGCGGAAATTTCTCGCGCACGGCGCCGGCGCCGCGTCGCTGACCCCGCTCAAGGCGCAAGCGCTCGGTCTCCTGCCGCCCGATTTCGTTGTCGGCGCGGGCGCGCGTAGCGGCAACGGCCTGTTTCTCGGGCCGCTCGGCGACGGGCGCGTCGGAATCGGCGTCACCGGCTCGCTCGCGGCCCTCGCGCCGATGATTTCGCGCTATCGGAGCGTGGCCGATCAGGTCTACTTCCCATTTCCCCGGCGGTTGACGCCAAATCCGCGCGGCGACACGTTTATGCGGCTGTGCGTGTTCGCTTTCACTCCGGACGCGCTCGGCCGCGCCGCCGCGATCGCCGCGCCGCTTGCGCCGGGGCCGGGCCTGGCGTTCCCTACCCGCTCGAATTGACGCGCCGGTTATGCTCCGATTTAAGCGGTTGCCGATGACGCCCGCCGCGCCCACTCCCGATTCGCCGCATCCCGCGCGCATGCCCGCCGCGTCGCGCGATTTCGCCGCGATCCAGCTTTCGCTGGTCGTGCCGATCCATAACGAGGCCGCCGGGCTCGACGAATTTTTCGCCCGCGCGCTCGCGGCGCTGGAACGGCTCGGCTGTTCATGGGAGATCGTCTGCGTCAACGACGGCAGCACCGACGCGAGCCTCGAGCGCCTGCTCGAGATCCATCGGCGTATTCCGGCGATCAAAATCGTCAACCTCTCGCGCAATTTCGGCAAGGATATCGCGCTCAGCGCCGGCCTCGATTTCGCCCGCGGCGCCGCCGTCATCCCGATCGACGCCGACCTGCAGGATCCGCCCGAGTTGATCGCCGCGATGGTCGCGAAATGGCGCGAGGGCTTCGATATCGTTTATGCCGTGCGCAATCGCCGCGACGGCGACAGTTGGCTCAAGCGCCAGACCGCGCGTTACTTCTACCGCGTCTTCGACCGGATCACCGATATTCCCGTGCCACGCGACACCGGCGATTTCCGTCTGCTCGACCGCCGCGTGGTCGACGTTCTGATCCGCCTGCCCGAGCGCACCCGCTTCATGAAGGGGCTGTTTGCGTGGGTCGGCTTCCGCCACGCCGCGATTCCCTACGACCGCGAGGCGCGCCGCGCCGGCGCCACCAAATGGAGCTACTGGCGGCTGTGGAACTTCGCACTCGACGCGATCACCTCGTTCAGCTCGCTGCCGCTCAAAATCTGGAGCTATCTCGGCCTGGTGATTTCGCTCTGTGCCTTTCTCTACGCGATGTTCCTGGCGGGCCTCAAAATCGTCCGCGGCATCGACGTTCCCGGCTACGCTTCGCTGATGGTCGCGGTGCTGTTCTTCGGCGGCGTGCAGCTAATTTCGCTCGGCATTATCGGCGAATATCTCGCCCGGATGTACAACGAAGTCAAAGGCCGGCCGCTCTATCTGGTGCGCGACGCCTGGGGCTTCGACGAGCCGCCCGGCTGACCGCGATGGACGCCAGCCTCTATCCGCGGATGGCCGCGCTCGAAGACGCGCACTGGTGGTTCGCCGCGCGCCGCGCGATCGTCGGCCGCCTGCTCGATCGGATCGAGCTTGCGCCCGACGCGGTGATTCTCGAACCTGGATGCGGCACCGGCGGCAACTTCCCGCTGCTGGCGCGGCGCGGCCGGCTGTTCGCGATCGACCGCGACCCCGCCGCGATTCAATTCGCCGCGGCGCGCGGCCTCGCCGAAATCGCCGAAGGCGCGCTGCCCGATCAAATCCCGTTCGGCGCGACCCGTTTCGATCTCGTCGTGATGACCGACGTGCTCGAGCATCTCGACGACCCCGGCGCCGCCCTGCGCGCGCTTCACGCCCGGCTCAAGCCCGGCGGTTCAATTCTGATCACCGTTCCGGCCGGCCCCTGGATGTGGAGCGATCACGATGTGACGCATCATCATCGCCGGCGCTTCCGCGCGCGCGAGCTCGACGCGCTCCTGCGCGTCGCCGGCTTTGAAACGATTTACCTGAGCCATTACAATTTTTTGCTGTTTCCGTTGATCGCCGGCGCGCGAATTTTGCCGCGACGCCGATCGCGCGACCGCGCGGCGCCGCGGCACGACCTCGCGATGCCGCCCGCCGCGCTCAACCGCGTGCTGCGCGCCGTCTTCGCCAGCGAACGCATCGTTATCGGCGCGGCGCGCGTGCCCTTCGGCGTCTCGCTGATCGCGATCGCGCGCGCAATCCCCGAGCGCGCGCAATCCCCCGCGATCAGCGCGGCGGGCGTCGCCTGAGATGCGCGGGTTCGTCGCGCGTTTCGCGGCGGCCTTCGCCGCGGCCGCCGCCTTCTTCGCGATGCTCGGCCCCGCCGCGCCATTCACACGCGAGCTTGGCGTATGCGAATCCGGGGCGGTGCGCGACGTCCTGGCCGGCAATATCGTCCTGCCGCGCTTCATCCCGGGACCCTACGTCCACGTCCCGCCGCTCTATTGGTGGACGGCGGCGCTATGCGTCCGCGCGCTCGGATGGACCGAACTGGCGTTGCGCTTGCCGGCGCTGGGCGCGGCCGCGCTCACCTGCGCCGTGATCTACGCCTGGGGATGTGACGTGATCGGCCGGCGCGTCGCGTTCTGGTCCGCCGCGGCGCTGCTCACCGGCCGTTTCTTTATCGACGCCGCGCGCCAGCCGCGGATGGATACGCTGCTCGCGCTGTTCGTGACGATCGCCGCGCTCGCGCTCGAACGCGCGCTCGCGCCGAGTTCGAGCGCGTCCCGTCCCGGCGTCGGCCAAGCGGCCGGGTCGAGCGCAGCGCCGCGCACGGGGTATTTCGTCGTCGCCGCGCTCGCGATCGGCCTCGGCATCCTCGCCAAAGGCGTCCTCGGCATCGTGTTGCCGGCCGCCGCGGCCGGACTCTATCTCGTCGTGCGCTGGCGATGGCGCGATATATTCGGTCTCCCGCTCATCGCGACCTTCACCGCCGGGCTTGCGATCGGGCTCGCCTGGTACGTCGCGGGCTATCTCGAAGGCGGGCGGAAATTCCTCGATTGGCAGCTCGAAATGAACCTCTGGAGCCGCTTTATTCCGACCGGCGCGGGCGGCGCGGGCTACTGCGCCCATCCCTTCTGGTACTTCGCGCCGCAGGTGCTGGCGGGCTTTTTCCCGTGGACGCTGGATCTGCCGATGGTCGCGATTCTGGCGTGGCCCGGACGCGCCCGCGCGCTTCCCGAACCGATCGTTTACGCGCTCTGCTGGTTCGCCGGAGTCTTTCTGTTCTTTTCGTCGTCGCAGGGCAAATGCCTCGTCTATATCCTGCCCGCGTTCGCCCCGCTCGCGCTTCTGACCGGCTACGCGATCGCCGCCGCGCTCGCCCGCGCCGCCGAATCCGAGCCACGCGGGCGCTGGCTCGACCGCGCCTTCATTTTGGCGAACACGGTCGTCGGCCTGTGCGCGATCGCCGTCGCGCTCGCGCTGGGCGCCGTCGTCGCGCGCGGGACGGTCCCGCCGCCGCCGCTCCATCTGCATCCGGGCGACCGCCGCGCGCTTGCGGTGCTGGGCGCGCTCGCCGCCCGCCGCGCCCCGGAACTGATCGCGATTGCGATCGCGTTCGCCTTGAGCGCGATTGCGCTG
>JAJXYM010000210.1 GCA_021780585.1 Deltaproteobacteria bacterium | reverse complement strand
GTGATTTCGGCCACCAATCGGGATTTGAAACGGGAAGTCGAAAACGGCGCCTTCCGCGAGGATCTCTACTACCGGCTGTCGGCTTTTCCGATTCGGCTGCCGCCGTTGCGCGAGCGGCGCGACGATATCGAATTGCTGGCGAGCCGCTTCCTGACCGCTGCCGCCGACCGCCATCGCAAGCGTATCGCCGGCTTCGACCCGGCCGTGCTGGAGCTGTTTACGCACTATCAATGGCCGGGGAACGTGCGTCAGTTGCGCAACGAAATCGAACGCGCGGTGGCGCTCGCGCGCGACGGCGCCGCGATTCTCGTGGGTAATCTCTCGCCGGATCTGCGGGCCGCGATGGCCCGACCGGCGTCGCCGTCGGCCGGCTCGGCGCCGCCCCCATCCGCGCCCTCTCCGGCGGCGTCAGGCGTCGCGCCGTCGGCCAACGGCGACGGCGGCGACGCTACGCCGCGGCCGCTGCGCGAAGCCCGCGCCGCGTTCGAGGCCGACTATATCACCGCGGCGCTCGCCCGTTCGCAGGGGAACGTTTCGCGGGCGGCGCAGGCGCTGGGTATCTCGCGTCCGGCGCTGCAGGAAAAGATCAAGACCTACCATCTGCGGTAAGCTTTCCGGCGGCGCCGGAGGAAAACTTGGCGGGCGGCGCCGGCGGCAATTTTTTGGCCGATGCCCGCATGGTAAAACTCTTAATAAATTCAACTACTTAGACGATCCGATCCGATTGTAAACATCGGCATCAGGATTGCTTCTAACAATGGTTATCGGAGTACGGGGAGATTCCAATGACCATGCGTTTGGCGCGGATCGAACATCGTGGGTCGGCTCGGGTCGCCGGGCGGAGCGCGCGTTCCTCGGGTCGTCGGGCGACGGATATGGGGAACGCGATCCTGCGAATCGCACGTCTGCGCTACCAGATCTTTCGCGAGCGGTTCGGACGTGACCCGGGGCCGGACGATCCGTTGTTCTTCGATACGTCGCAGGAACGGCCGGTAATCGCCAACCATTCCGAGATGTATCGGCAGGTCTCGGACGCGGCGTTCGCGACGCGTTCCGATTTCCTTTCGGTGATGAAATTTCTGGGACTCGCCTGAGACTGATCGGCGCTACCCGCGCCTGAAGGGGGGGCGGGTCCCGATCGTCTGTTCCGGCGCGCCGCCGCCATGGCGCCGCCTCCACGCGAGCGCGGGACGGTGGACGCCGTCCGCATTCTCGCCGCAATTTCACCTCGGTCCCCAACGCCGGCCGACGCGCCAGCGACGGAGTCGCCCTGCCTGGGCCGTCGCGGTCGTCGGCCGGCGTGTTTCCTCCGCCAAGGGGGCGGGATCGGCCGCTGCGCCCGTCCGCCCGCCGCGCGCTTGTCGGCGGCGGGCCGAATCGCCTATGAAATAGATGCGCCGGACGTCGAGGGGGGGGCGGCCGGCGGAGTTCCAGGCGGCGGCCGAATCGATCCGCGCCGTCCCGGGACATCACTCAAGCCCGTGAACCTGCGCGCGTGCGCGCGCGGGCGGGCAATACGGCGGAGGAAATTAGTCCAATGGCGGGAATTCTTGACGGAAAAGTGGCGATTATCACCGGCGCGGCCTCGGGTATTGGCCGTGCGACCTCACTGATTTTTGCGCGCGAGGGCGCGAAAATCCTGCTCGCCGACCTGGTGGAGGAGGGCGGTCAGGAGACCCTCAAGATGGTCAAGGCGGCCGGCGGCGACGCGATCTTCTTCAAGGTCGACGTGTCGAAAGCGGCCGAAACCGAGGCGATGGTGGCGAAAGCGGTCGAAAGTTTCGGCCGGCTTGATTGCGCCTTCAATAACGCCGGAATCGACGGCAGGGGCGGTCGGGTGCATGAATGCACCGAGGAGAACTGGAACCGCGTGATGTCGATCAATCTGACCGGCGTATGGCTCTGCATGAAGGCGGAAATCACGCAGATGCTGAAGCAGGGCAATGGCGGCGCGATCGTCAATACCTCGTCCGACGCGGGGCTGATTGGCGTCGCCGGATTGCCGGCCTATGTGGCGGCCAAGCATGGCGTGGCCGGGCTGACCAAGGCGGCGGCGATCGAATACGGGCGGCATAAGATCCGCGTCAACGCGGTCTGTCCGGGACCGATCCGCACGCCGATGCTCGGCCGGCTGCTCAATTCGCGGCCCGAGGCGGAGTCCAAGATGGCGCGGTCGGAGCCGCTCAAGCGGCTCGGCGAGCCGTCGGAGATTGGCGAGGCGGTGGCGTGGCTATGCTCGGATCGGGCGTCGTACGTGCATGGGCTGCCGATGCCGGTCGACGGCGGCTTCATGGCGCAATAGCGACGCCTTCATTTTCGATTGGCGATCGAACTGCGGACGCGACAGGGGTCGCGTCCGCAATTTCATTTTCAGGAGCTACCGGATGCCTATCATAGAAGTGGCGAGATTGGATGCGATCGTTCAGGCGTTGCTTTCCGCGCCACCCGCTCCGTTTCCAGCTGATCCGGAGCAGACCGAGGCAATTCCCAACGTCCCCGGTCTTTACGGAATCTTCCTGAACCGTGATATTGATGTGGCGAAGGATTTGATCCGCGACCGCTGCCTGCGTGCCGGGAGAGGCGGAATTCTACGCAAGGGAAATCTACACGGAAATCTACGCAGTCGGATTTACGACCAAGGGCTAATGGGCGGAGGCCAGAACGCACAAGCTGACCTGGTTCAAATCGTTCAGGATCGCGGATATGCCCAAAATCGCGCAGATGCGCAACAGTGGATAATCAATAATTGTTACGTTCGCTGGATCTCAATACCGTTCGACGACAGGTTCTTCACTTGGGCGGAGCATCGTTTGCTCAGCGTTCTCCAACCCATCTGGGGCAGTTGATCAACCTTCGGCATGGTTGTCTGTAATGGCAACCTGAAAAAAAACGAAGGCCACCGACCTGACGATCGGCGGCCTTCGTTCACCGCAATTTTAAGAACCGTAACGATCAGCCGAGCAGGGACTTGGCCACCGTCTCGCGATGCACCGGGGCGTTGCCCAAATTCGCTTCTCCGGCCAGCGCGCGGCGATGGTACAGATGCATATCGTGCTCCCAGGTGAAGCCGATACCGCCGTGGACCTGAATCGCCTCGGAGGTGACGTTCTTCGCCATGTCGGAAGCATACGCCTTGGCCATCGGCACGGCCGACGCCGCTTCGGCGACGCGCTCGTCCACGGTCCAGCAGGCGTAGTAGGTCAGCGAGCGGGTGTTTTCCACCGCGACCATCATATCGACGCATTTATGCTTGACCGCCTGAAACGAACCGATCGGCTTGCCGAACTGAACACGGGTCTTGGCGTAATCCACCGCGATATCGAGCGCCTTTTGCGCCGTGCCGACCATCTCGGCCGACAGCGCCGCCGTGGCGACATCGAGGGTGCGGCGCAGGATCGGCCATCCCGCGTCGGCCGCGCCGATCACCTCGCTGGCGGCGACGTTATCGAATTTGACGTGGCACATCCGCCGCGTCATATCGACGGTCTTGAGTTGCGTGACGGTGACGCCCTTTTCGTTCGCCGGGACGCATAGCAAGGTGACGCCCTGCTCGCCGGCGCCGCCGGTGCGCACGGCGACGACGATCGCGTCGGCGACATGGGCGTCGGGAACGAAGAACTTCTCGCCCGTGATAGTATAGCCGGAGCCTTTTTTGGCCGCCTTGAGCTCGATTCCGCCCGCGTCGAAACGGCCGGAGGCCTCGGCGATCGCGACCGTGGCGATCAGCTTGCCGGTCGCGATTTTGGGCAGCAGCTCATGCTTCTGCGCGTCCGAGCCGCCTTCCATGATAATCGGTCCGCCCAGCATCGTCGCGGCGAAAAACGGTCCGGGGATGATCGCCTTGCCGGCTTCCTCGGCGATCACGGTCAAATCGAGGAACGAGCCGCCCTGGCCGCCGTAATTTTCCGGGATAATCAGTCCGGGCCATCCGAGGCCGACCAGCTTGTCCCAGAAGCCGGCGTCGTGGCCGGTGTCATGCGCCATCATTTGACGCACGAACTTGGTCGAACAATTGTCGGTCAGGAACCGCTTGGCGGCGTCCCGCAGCATCTCCTGCTCTTCTGAAAAACCGAAGTCCAAGGCGATCTCCTTCTTGGTCCGGAGCGTGGGGGCGTCCGGCCGCGATCAACGCTTAATTTTTCACTTTTTGGGGTAGCATTAACCCGCGCGCCGCCGCAAGCGAAAAGGCGCTGGCGCCGGGGCGTGAGCGCGAAGCGCGCAAGGAGGATTCCGATGGCGAACCAGCCGGCGGGCGAAACCGAGCGACACAAGGCGACGGTGCGCGACGAATTCACGCGCCAGGCCCCGGTCTACGCGGCCGCGCCGATCATCACGGACGCCGAACGGCTGGCGCGGCTGGTCGGCGCGATCGAGCCGGGAGCGGACGATCGCGCGCTCGAGGTCGCGACCGGGCCGGGACATGTCGCGATGGCGCTGGCGGCGCGCTGCCGCGAAGTGGTCGGAATCGATCTGACTCCGGCGCCGCTTGAAATCGCCCGGCGGCTCAGTCGCGAACGCGGAATCGCCAACGTGCGCTTCGAGCTGGGCGAGGCCGACCGGCTGGGTTTCGCCGACGGGGAATTCAACCTCGTCGTCTGCCGCTTCGCTTTCCATCACTTCGAAAATCCCGAGGCGATTCTGGCCGAGATGCGCCGGGTATGCGCGGCGGGAGGCGCGATCGCGATCGAGGATTTGTTCGCCAGCGAACATCCGGGGCGCGCCGATCGCTACAACCATTGCGAGCGGCTGCGCGACAGTTCGCATACCCGGGCGCTGGCGCCGACCGAGTTGATCGCGATGACCGCGCGGGCGGGCCTCGAGGTCGAGCGGCTCTACTCGATGAGCGCGCGGGCGGAAGTCGAACCGTGGCTGGCCGCCGCGCGGACGCCGCCCGATAAGGCGGCCAGCTCGGCTTCGTCCAGCGCACGATCGCGATCGTCTGCCGCAAGTTGTGAGCGGCGCAAAGCGCGCCGCCGGATCAATGTTTGGCGCGCGGCGCGAGCAGGGCGAGCACGCCGCAATACTGCAGCAGCCCCGTGCGCTGGCCGATCGGACCGATTTCGAAACCGGTGAAAAAGCCGGCCAGAGGGAGATTCGGGAACTGGCGGCCGATATAGGCCGAATCATGGTCCGGGAGGCCGTAGAGGCCGGCGCCGCGCGAGACGCAATCGAAGTACAGTCCGAACGCGGGCGGCGCGAATGAGGCGGCCGCGCCGAGCCGTTCCAGCTCCGCCTTGAGCTCGGCGCGCGCGCGTTCGCCGTCGCGCAGGGCGAAGCCAATTCGATCGCCGACGCGCGGGCGATGGGCGATCGCGACGGCGCCGTGCTCGGGGCTGGCGCCGACGACGTTGCGCACGACGAAGGCGTTGCGCTCCAGCCGTTCGGCGGCGGGATCGAGCGGGATGGCGGCGAAG
>JAJXYM010000319.1 GCA_021780585.1 Deltaproteobacteria bacterium | reverse complement strand
TTCCGAGCTGGGACCGGGCCCATCCCTACCGCTTCCTGTCGCATAACGGCGAGATCAACACGCTGCGCGGCAATATCAACTGGATGCGTGCGCGGGAGAAGCAGTTCGCCTCGCCGCTGTTCGGCGACGACATCAAGAAAATCCTGCCGATTATCGAGGCCAACGGCAGCGATTCCGCGATGTTCGACAATTGCCTCGAACTGCTGGTGCGCACCGGCCGTCCTTTGCCGCACGCCGTGATGATGATGATCCCGGAGGCGTGGCAGAACGACGCGCTGATGAGCGACGGCAAGAAGGCCTTCTACCAGTATCATTCCTGCATGATGGAGCCGTGGGACGGCCCGGCTTCGATCGCCTTTACCGACGGCCGGCGGATCGGCGCCGTGCTCGATCGCAACGGTCTGCGCCCGTCGCGCTACTGGGTGACCAAGGACGGACTGGTCGTGATGGCTTCGGAAGCGGGCGTGCTCGATTTGCCGCAGGACCGGATCGAGTTCAAGGGGCGGTTGCAGCCGGGCCGGATGTTCTTCGTCGATACGATCGAGCAGCGAATCGTGCAGGACGAGGAGATCAAGGAAGGGTTCGCCGCGAGCAAATCCTACCGGCATTGGCTCAAGGATAATCTGGTCAATCTGGAGGAGTTGCCGGCGGCTCCGACCGCGCCGGCGATCGCCGGCTTCGAGGCCTACGATCTGCTCAAGCAGCAGCAGGCCTTCGGCTATACGCTCGAAGAGCTCAAGATGATCCTCGCGCCGATGGCGGCGAACGGCCAGGAGCCGGTCGGCTCGATGGGCACGGATACGCCGCTCGCGGTGCTCTCGGACAAGTCGCCGCTGCTTTTCAATTACTTCAAACAACTCTTCGCGCAGGTCACCAATCCGCCCGTCGATCCGATTCGCGAGGAGATGGTGATGTCGGCGGAGACCACGATCGGCGCCGAGCAGAACCTGTTCGAGGAGACTCCCCTCCATTGCCGTCAGCTCCGCCTCAAGCAGCCGGTGATCACCAACGAGGAGCTCGAACGGATCAAGCGTCTCGATCGGCCCGGCCTGCGCGCGATCACGCTCGCGACGCTCTTTCCCGTCGCCGCCGGCGCGGACGGACTCGGCCGCGCGCTCGACGAATTATGCGGACAGGCGTCGCAGGCGATCGCGCAAGGCTACACCATCCTGGTGCTCTCCGATCGCGGCGTGAACGCCGACTGGGCGCCGATTCCGAGCCTGCTCGCGACCGCGGCCGTGCATCATCATCTGATTCGCGAAGGCACGCGCACGCGATGCGGAATCGTGGTTGAATCGGGCGAACCGCGCGAGGCGATGCATTTTTGCCTGCTGGCCGGCTACGGCGCCGGCGCGATCAATCCGTATCTGGCGTTCGCCACGCTGGCCGGGATGATCCAGGACGGCCGGCTCAAGGATCTCGACGAACGCGAAGCGGTCGAACACTTCGTCAAGGCCGTCACCAAGAGCATGATCAAGGTCGCCTCGAAGATGGGGATCTCGACCGTGCAGAGTTATCGCGGCGCGCAGATTTTCGAGGCGATCGGACTGGGCCGCGAAGTGATCGATCGGTATTTCACCTGGACGGCGTCGCGGGTCGGCGGCGTCGGACTCGACGCGATCGCGCGCGAATCCGCCACTCGCCACGGCGCCGCTTTCGCCGCGGATCCGAATCTCGACGGCGAGCTCGAGGCCGGCGGACAATATCAATGGCGCCGGCGCGGCGAGTTCCATATGTACAATCCGAACTCGATCGCCAAGCTCCAGCACGCGGTGCGTTCCGGCAGCTACCGCCTGTTCAAGGAGTATTCGCGCGTCGTTGACGACTACAGCCGCGGCCTCGCGACGCTGCGCGGCCTGCTCGCGTTCAAGCCCAACCGTCCGCCCGTGCCGCTCGAGGAAGTCGAGCCGGCCGCCAATATCGTCAAGCGCTTCAAGACCGGCGCGATGTCCTTCGGCTCGATCAGCAAGGAGGCGCACGAAAACCTTGCGATCGCGATGAACCGGATCGGCGGCAAGAGCAACACCGGCGAGGGCGGCGAAGACTCCGAACGCTTCGTCCGCGACCCCAACGGCGACTGGCGGCGCAGCGCGATCAAGCAGGTCGCCTCCGCGCGCTTCGGCGTCACCAGCAACTATCTGGTCAACGCCGACGAGCTGCAGATCAAAATGGCGCAGGGCGCGAAGCCTGGCGAAGGCGGCCAGCTTCCAGGCCACAAAGTTGATGACTATATCGCGAAGATTCGCTATTCGACTCCGGGCGTCGGCCTGATTTCGCCGCCGCCGCATCACGATATCTATTCGATCGAGGACCTGGCGCAGCTTATCCACGACCTCAAGAACTCGAACGACCGCGCGCGCATCAGCGTGAAGCTGGTTTCCGAAGTCGGCGTCGGCACGATCGCGGCGGGCGTCGCCAAGGCCAAGGCCGACGTCGTGCTGATCAGCGGCTACGACGGCGGCACCGGGGCCTCGCCGCTGCAGTCGATCAAGCACGCCGGCATCCCGTGGGAACTGGGGCTCGCGGAGACCCAGCAAATTCTCGTGATGAACAATCTGCGCGGGCGAATTTACGTCGAGACCGACGGCCAGCTCAAGACCGGCCGCGACGTGACCGTCGCCGCTCTCCTCGGCGCCGAGGAGTTCGGCTTCGCCACCGCCGCGCTGGTCGCCTCCGGATGCATCATGATGCGCGTATGCCATCTGAACACCTGTCCGGTCGGAATCGCGACGCAGGATCCGGAGCTGCGCAAGAAGTTCGCGGGCAAGCCCGAGCATGTCGTCAATTTGATGATGTTCCTTGCGGAAGAGGTGCGCGAAAACATGGCGCAGTTGGGCTTCCGCACGATGGACGAAATGATCGGCCACGTCGAATGCCTCGACGCCAACGCGGCGATCGCGCACTGGAAGGCGCGCAACGTCGATTTGAGCGCGATTCTGCATCGGCCCGACGTTCCCGCCGAGTGGCCGCTGCATCGCGTGGAGCCGCAGGACCACGGCCTCGAAAAGGCGCTCGACCAGCAGCTTATCGAGCTGTGCCGTGAGGCGGTCGAACACAAGAAGCCGGTCGAAGTCCATCTGCCGATCCGCAACGTCAACCGCACCGTCGGCACGATGCTCTCGGCCGAGGTCTCGCGCCGTCATGGCGAGCACGGCCTGCCGCCCTACACCGTCCAGGTCCATCTGCGCGGCACGGCGGGGCAGAGCCTCGGCGCGTGGCTCGCGCCGGGAGTCGCGCTCTATCTCGAAGGCGACGCCAACGACTATTTCGGCAAGGGACTGTCGGGCGGCGTGATCGCCGTCAAGCCGCCGCGCGAGGCGACCTTCAAGGCCGAGGAGAACATCATCATCGGCAACGTCGCGCTCTACGGCGCGACCGGCGGCGAGGTTTTCGTGCGCGGGATGGCGGGCGAACGCTTCGCCGTGCGCAACAGCGGCGCGACCGCGGTTGTCGAAGGCGTCGGCGATCACGGATGCGAATACATGACGCGCGGGTTGGTGGTCGTGCTCGGCGGCGCCGGACGCAACTTCGCCGCCGGGATGAGCGGCGGGGTCGCCTATGTCCTCGACGAGGACGGCGGCTTCAAGGGCAAGTGCAATATGGGCATGGTCGAGTTGCATCAACTCGACCAGCCGGCGGAAATCAGCCAGATTCACGCGCTGATCGTCCGCCACCAGCAGTATACCCAAAGCGAGGTCGCGCGGCGGATCCTCGACCATTGGGATGAGTACGTTAAGCGCTTCGTCAAGGTGATGCCGACCGAGTACCGGCGGGTGCTCGAGCGCCAGCTCAACCTGAAGTCGGACCTGGCGCGCCTCGCGGCCGTGTAGCGCCGGCGCAGCGGTTCGCCGCGGAAAGATCGAAGCGTAAGCGGGGCCGCGTTCCGGACGCCGCGCCGCGGCGGGCGATAGCCTCGCGCGCCGCGCGGACGTATCAATAAAGACGGGGTGCGCGGCCGAATAGTCGGTCAGGAGATCGGTTTTCGATGGGAAAGATCACGGGCTTCATGGAGATCCAGCGCGAGACGCCGTCCCGGCGTCCCGTGCGCGAGCGCGTCCGCGACTGGCATGAGTACGAGCTCAAAATGCCCGAGGATAAACTCCAGGCCCAGGGCGCGCGCTGCATGGATTGCGGAATTCCCTTCTGCCACAAGGGATGTCCGCTCGGCAACATAATCCCCGACTGGAACGATCTGGTCTATCGCGGGCGCTGGCGCGAGGCGATCGATCGCCTTCACTGGACCAACAATTTCCCCGAGTTCACCGGCCGCGTATGTCCCGCGCCGTGCGAAGAGGCCTGCGTCCTCAATATCAACAACGATCCCGTCACCATCAAGCAGATCGAAAAACATATTATCGACCATGCGTGGGCCGAGGGCTGGATCGCGCCGCGTCCGAATCAGCGCCGGACCGGCAAGCGGGTCGCGGTCGTCGGCTCGGGACCGTCGGGCCTCGCCTGCGCGCAGCAACTGGCGCGCGCCGGCCACGCGGTCACGCTCTACGAACGTTCGGACCGCCCGGGCGGCCTCCTGATGTACGGCATCCCCGATTTCAAGCTCGAGAAATGGCAGGTCAACCGCCGCGTCGAGCAGATGAAGGCCGAAGGCGTCGAGTTCGTGACCGAATGCCGCGTCGGCGTCGATATCCATGCGGACCAACTGCGCGCGCAACATGACGCGATCGTCCTGACGATCGGCTCGACCAAGCCGCGCGATCTTCCCGTGCCCGGCCGCGATCTGCGCGGCATCCATTTCGCGATGGAATTCCTGCCGCAGCAGAACAAGCGCAACGCCGGCGACGCGATTGCGCCGGAAATTTCGCTCACCGCCAGGGACAAGCGCGTGATTATCCTGGGCGGCGGGGACACCGGCTCCGACTGTCTCGGCACCTCGAATCGGCAGGGCGCGCGCGAGGTCCATCAGTTTGAACTGCTGCCGATGCCGCCGGACAAGCGCACCGCCGAGATGCCGTGGCCGGATTGGCCGATGATCCTGCGCACTTCGACCTCCCACGAGGAGGGGGTCAAGCGCGACTGGAGCATCAACACCAAGTTTTTCTCGGGCGAAAACGGCCAGGTGAAAAAGCTCCACGGCGTGCGCCTCAACTGGAAGCGCGACAACGGCCGGATGGCGATGGAGGAGATCGCCGGCAGCGAATTCGAACTCGAATGTGATCTGGTGCTGCTGGCGCTTGGCTTCCTTGGCCCCGAACCTGACACGATCGTGAGCGAACTCGGCCTCAAGCTCGATCAGCGCGGCAATATCGCGTGCGACAATTACGCGGCGAGCGCTCCCGGCGTCTTCGCCGCGGGCGACGCGCGCCGCGGCCAGTCGCTGGTCGTATGGGCGATCTGGGAGGGTCGCGAATGCGCCCGCGCGGTCGACGCCTACCTGATGGGCGAGACGGATTTGCCCGC
>JAJXYM010000198.1 GCA_021780585.1 Deltaproteobacteria bacterium | reverse complement strand
GCGAGCGCGAGATGATCAACGATTTGATCGAGGAGTTGTGCGGCGCGCGGCTCACTTTCAATTATATGCGAATCGGCGGCGTCGCCTGGGATTTGCCGCCCGGATGGCGCGAGAAGGCGCTCGCCTATCTCGACCATCTGGAGCCGATCCTCGACGAATTCAACGCGCTCTTTTCCTACAACAAGATCTGTATCGAGCGCCTCGCCAACGTCGCTCCGATCGGCGCCGAAGACGCGATCGCCTGGAACCTCGTCGGCCCGAATCTGCGCGCCTCGGGCGTCGCTTGGGACGTGCGCCGCGACCTTCCCTATTCGGTCTATCCGGAATTCGATTTCGCAATCCCGCTCGGACGCGGCGAATGGGGCGTAATCGGCGACGCGATGGATCGCTACGTGATGCGCCTGCGGGAAATGGTCCAGTCGGCGAAAATCCTGCGTCAGGCGTTCGCGCGGATGCCCGACGGCCCGGTGCTCGCCAAGGTCGTGCGCAATTTCAAGCCGCCCGCCGGCGAATGCCAGGTGCGGATCGAAAGCGCTCGCGGCGATCAGGGATGGTACGTCGTCAGCGACGGCTCCGCGCTGCCTTATCGCGTCCGCGTGCGCACCGGTTCGTTCGCCGCGATGGCGATGATCCGCAAACTGAGCCGCGGCCTGATGATCGCCGATCTGGTCGCGCTGATTGCGAGTCTCGACCTGATCGCGCCGGAGATCGATCGCTGAGCGGCTATGCAAGCGTGGCTCGACAGTCTGATCGCGCGCGGCGACTTTGGCGCCCGTCCCGACGCGGCGCTGGCGTACGGAATCGCGATGGCGATCGCGTGCGCGCTCGTGCTCGCGCTGATCGCGCTGCCCTTCGCCTCGATTGTCACCTGGGTCGAACGCCGCGTATGGGCGCGGATCCAGTCGCGCGTCGGTCCCAACCGCGTCGGCCCGCAGGGCTTCCTGCAATGGCTCGCCGACGGCGTGAAGCATGTCTGCAAGGAAGATCTGGCGCCCGAAGAGGCCGACGCGCGCCTGTTCAAACTCGCGCCGTGGCTGGTGGCGCTGGGCTTTTTTCTGCCGTGGGCGGTGATGCCGTTTTCATCCGCGCTGATCCTCGCCGATCTGAACGTCGGGATCCTTTACCTGACCGCCGTGACCGCGCTCACCGTGGTCGGCGTGCTGATGGCCGGATGGGCGTCGAACAATAAATGGTCGCTGCTCGGCGGAATCCGATCGGCCGCGCAAATCGTCAGCTACGAAATTCCCGCCGGCCTGTCGATTTTGCCGGTCGTGTTGATGAGCGGAACGCTCTCGATGGAGGGGATTATCCGCGCGCAGGGCTGGGCGCCGCAAAGCTGGTTCCTGTTCGCGAATCCGTTCTGCGTGCCGGCGGCGACGATTCTGTTCATTTCCGGATTGGCCGAAAACAATCGCACGCCCTTCGATTTGCCCGAGGCCGAATCCGAACTGGTCGCCGGCTTCGCCACCGAATACACCGGAATGCGCTATCTGCTTTTCTACATGGCGGAGTGGGGAAATATGTTCGTCTCCGCCGCGATTGTCGCGACGCTCTTCCTCGGCGGATGGCGCGCGCCGGCGTTGAGCCGAAGCGCGGTCGCGATGAACACGATCGAGTTCGCCGTGTTCAATCTCAAGGTTCTGACTATCGTGTTCGTGTCGATGTGGGTGCGGGGCACGCTGCCGCGCGTCCGTATCGACCAGATGATGGCGCTCTGCTGGAAGTACTTCGTGCCGATCGCGTTCGTCGACCTGCTCGGCACGGCGGGGTGGGTGGCGCTCTGGCCCGACGGCAATCCGATCGCAAGCTGGCTCTTGCTGGCGTGCGCCGCCGCCGGAATCGTCCTCTTCGTTCGGCGCGTGGCGATCTACGCGCGCCGTTCCCGGATGGAGCTACGACTGCGTCCGACCAGTTGAACCGCCGCGAGCCATACGATGGGAGTAGCCAGTTATTTCCGCCAGATCCGCGAAGCCGTCGTCACGATCGTCGACGGGATGGCGGTCAGCGCGTCGCATCTGATTCGCCGGCCCTACACGATTCAGTATCCCGACCGCCTCGAGCGGCGCGTCCAGGAGACGCTGCCGTTCCGCTATCGCGGCATCCTCGACGTCGATCTGGAAATCTGCACCGGATGTCTGGCCTGCGAGCGCGCCTGTCCGATCGACTGTATCGCGATGGCGATCGAAAAAAACGCGCAGACCCGCGAAATAGTCATTTCACAATTCGATATCGATATCGCCAAATGCATGTATTGCGGATTGTGCAGCGAACCCTGTCCGACCGGCGCCATTCATCATACGACGGAATTCGAAGGTTCGGATTTTTCGCTCGAAAGCCTAATTTTGCGCTTCGTCAACGAGCCGGTGGTCGCGTACAAGCCGAAGAAAGGCCCCGAGCCGGATCCGGAGTTGGCGCGGATGCTCGGGGCGGGCATGAGGTACGTCGACGAATGGGCGCAACCGGCGGCCGATAAACCCGCCGCGCGATCGGCCGCGCCGGTCAAACCGGCGCCGTCCGCCGGTCCGCCCGACGCCAAAGCCTGAGGCGCCGGCGGCTCACGCGCCGGAAGGAGTTCGGAGCCATGCTGATGCGATCGCTCTTTTACCTCTTCGCCGCGATGACGATCGGTTCGGCCGCGATCGCCGCCTTCTCGCGCAATATCGTCCATAGCGCGTTCGCGCTGCTCGGCGCGTTCGCCGGAGTCGCCGCGATCTACACGCTGCTGGGCGCGGACTTCGTCGCGATGACGCAGGTGTTCGTCTATATCGGCGGAATTCTGGTGCTGACGCTATTCGCCGTGATGCTGACGCAGGGAATCGCCGACGTGACCGTCTCGAATCGCGCCGTCGGCCGCGCGCCGGCGCTCGCGGTCACGATCGCCGTCGGAACCGCGATGGCCGCCGCGATCGCGCGCTCGCCATGGCCCGCGGCGCCGGCTTACGTTCCCGCGCCGACCACCTATGGAATCGGCAACGCCTTCCTCGGACCTTACGCGCTGCCCTTCGAGGTCGCCTCGATCGTCCTGCTCGCGGCGCTGATCGGCGCGGTCGTGATCGCGCGGCCGGCCTCATCCGGCGAGGAGGATACGCCATGACCGGCCCGCTGACTCTCGGCGATTTTCTCGCGCTCGGCCTGATCGTTTTCCTGCTCGGCCTATACTGCGTGCTCGCGCGCCGCAACGCGATCGGCATCCTGATAGGCGTCGAGTTGATCCTCAACGCCGCGAATATCAATTATCTCGCGTTCGCATTTTTCGGCGGCGGACGTTACGACGGCCAGGTCTTCGCGATCTTCGTGATCATGCTCGCCGCGGCCGAGGCCGTGATCGGGCTCGCGATTATCCTCGCGATCTACCGCCAACTCCGCACGATCGACGTTGGCGCCGCCGCAACCCTGCGCAATTGACTATTCGCCGCCGCCATCATGGACCATCCGGTCGCAATCGCCGCGCTCCGCTGGATCGTGCTGTTGCCGCTGGCCGGCGCGGCGATCAATCTGCTGGCCGGAGCCTGGCTTCAGCGCCGCTTCGGCCGGCGAATAATCAGCGCGATCGGATGCGGCGTCGTGATCGCGGCGTTCATCCTCGGGGTCCGCGCCACGATCGCGTTGACCGCCCTGGCGCCGGACTCGCGCTTCATGCTCGACGACTTGTGGCGCTGGCTCGAGGTCGGCGGACTCCGTCTGGATATCGCGTTCTGGCTCGATCCGTTATCAGCCGTGATGGTTCTTATCGTTACCGGAGTCGGCGGCCTGATTCATATCTATTCAGTCGGCTATATGCGCGACGATCCGGCCTACTGGCGCTTCTTCGGCTGGCTCAATCTGTTCACGTTCGCGATGCTGACGCTGGTGCTCGCGGACAATGCGCTGCTGATGTTCGTCGGCTGGGAGTGCGTCGGCCTCTGCTCCTACGCGCTGATCGGGTTTTGGTATCAAGTTGGCGCCAATGCCGCCGCCGGCGACAAGGCGTTCATCGTGAACCGCGTCGGCGACGCCGCCTTCATCGTCGCAATCCTCGCGCTGCTCGGGGCGCTCTCGGCGGTCGGCCATCCGACCCTGAATTTTCGCGAGCTTGCTCGTCTTGCGCCCATTCTGGCGTCCCGCTCCGGCTATCTCGGGATGCCGCTGCTGACGTTCGTCACACTGATGTTCTTCCTTGGCGCGACCGGAAAATCCGCCCAGATTCCGCTGCACGTATGGCTGCCGGACGCGATGGCCGGTCCAACTCCCGTGAGCGCGCTGATCCATGCCGCGACGATGGTCACCGCGGGCGTCTATATGGTCGCGCGGCTCAACTTTCTCTATTCGCTCGCGCCCGCCACGCTCGAGTTCGTCGCGACGGTCGGGGCGCTCACGGCGTTCTTCGCGGCGACCGTGGCCATTACCCAAAACGATATCAAGCGCGTGCTCGCCTGGTCGACGATCAGCCAGCTCGGTTACATGTTTGTGGCCGTCGGCGTGGGCGCATATGCGGCCGGCGTGTTCCATCTGCTCACGCACGCGTTCTTCAAGGCCTGCCTGTTTCTGGGCGCTGGCGCGGTGATTCACGCGCTCGGCGGCGAGCAGGATCTGCGCGCGATGGGCGGATTGCGCCGAACGATGCCGGTGACGTTCCTCGCCTGCTTCGCCGCGACGCTCGCGATCGTCGGCGCGCCGCCATTCGCGGGCTTCATGTCGAAGGACGAGATCATCTGGGACGTATGGTCACGCGGGCACCGGGCGTTGTGGGCGGTGTTGTGGATCGGCGCGGGAATCACCGCCTTTTACATGTTCCGGCAATTCTACCTGACTTTTTTCGGTGAGTATCGCGGACCCGCCGATCGCGGGCGTCATCCGCATGACGCGCCGCCCACGATGGCCTTCGCCCTGGTCGCGCTGGCCTTGCTGTCGGTGGTTGGCGGTTTCGTTCAGTTGCCCGAATTTATCGCGCCCTTCGCGCCCTTCGCGCATTTCCTCGATCCCGTTTTCGCCAGCGCCGCGACCCGGGATCCGCTCGCCGCGGGCGTCCATGATCGCGCCCGGGAAGCGTTCTTCGCGGCGCTCTCGCTGATCATTGTTGGCGCCGGATGGCTGCTTGCCGACCTCGCCTATCGCCGGGAAATCCTCGCCCTCGACGGGGGCGCGGCGTTCGCCAATGGACTGTTTTATCGACTCTCGTTGAACAAGTACTACGTCGATGAAATTTACGCGGTCCTGATTGTGGGGCCGTATCTGTGGGCGGCGCGCGCGGCCGCATGGATCGATTCGCATTTAATTGACGCCCTCGTGAATCTGACGGCGCGGAGCGCGGTCCTCGCCGCGTGGCTCGCGGGGCTTTTCGATCGCCGCGTCGTCGACGGCCTGGTCAACGCCGCCTCGGAAGCGACGCTCGGCGCCGGCGCGCGCCTCAGGCGAATTCAGACCGGATCAATCAACGGTTATC
>JAJXYM010000265.1 GCA_021780585.1 Deltaproteobacteria bacterium | reverse complement strand
CCTCGCGAATTTCCTCGTCGGTGATTTCAATAATCTTGGGGACGCCGGCCACCAGGTCGCGCCCCTTGATTTCCATGGTCTGGATTTCGCTGCCCGGATAGGCCGAGCCAATCGTAATCTTGATCAGTTCGGCGGTGCGCTCGCCGATCAGCAGGTTATACTTGCGCTTGATGTGATGGATGATCGCCTCGTCCATCTTGTCGCCGGCGACTCGCACCGAGCGCGAAAAGACCACGCCGGCCAGCGAAATCACCGCGACTTCGGTGGTGCCGCCGCCGATATCGACGATCATGTTGCCGGCCGGCTCGGTGATCGGCAGGCCCGCGCCGATCGCCGCCGCCATCGGCTCCTCGATCAGATAGACTTCATGCGCGCCGGCCGATTCGGCCGATTCGCGCACCGCGCGTTTTTCCACCGCCGTGATTCCGAACGGCACGCAGATTACGATTCGCGGCCGCACCAGGAATTTGCGGTTGTGGGTCTTCTCGATGAAGTGGCGCAGCATATTCTCGGTTATCTCGAAGTCGGCGATGACGCCGTCCTTGAGCGGCCGAATCGCCACGATCGAGCCGGGCGTGCGCCCGAGCATCTTCTTGGCTTCGGCCCCGATCGCCAGCACCCGCCGGCCGCCGCGCGAATCCTTCTGCACCGCCACCACGGAGGGCTCGTTGCAGACAATCCCTTCGCCCTTGACGTAAATCAGCGTATTGGCGGTCCCGAGATCGATCGCGAGATCATGGGAAAACCATCCGAAAATCGAATTGAAGCCCACCGGAATTCAGCCTCTTGGATGGCCCGGAACGGGCCGTGGTCCGCAGCTCCGCCTGCCCCTCGTTTACATCGCCGCCGCACGGGCGCAATCGCAACGTCAACCGCCCCGCGGATACCTTCCCACCCGCTCTGAAGCTAACCGGAATCGCTCATGGACGCAAGCAAACATCCCTAATTGCGCACATGAAATCGGCTAAACTATGATTAAGGCCGTATGCTCGAAGCGATTCGTTCCCACGCCTACACTCTCGGCACCCGTGTCCTCCTTATAATGCTGATAGGGGTGTTCGTTTTTTTCTTCGGCGTCACCAGCTACTTCGCCCGCACCCGGCCGATCGCGACGGTCGGATGCGGATCGATTCCGCTGGTGTCGTCCTCCGGATGCCGCCAAATCATGCCGGAGGATATCGATCGCGAAACCCGCAGCCTGCGCAATATGATCGCGAACGTCTACGGGCAGAACGCCGAGAACGTGCTGCAGGCGATGAACCTGCGGCAGACCGCGGTCGAGCAGCTAATCGAGCAGGCGGTGATCCTGAACGAGGCGCGCCGGCTCGGATTGTCGATCGGCGACGACGCGCTGGCGCAAACGATTTCGTCGCAGAGCGCCTTCCAGACCGACGGCCATTTCGACGTCGCGCGCTATCGCGCGATTCTGCGCGAGAACGATCTGCTGCCGGCGACCTATGAAAACCAGACCCGCGACGAGATGCTGTCCGAGGAATTGCGCACGATGGTCTCGAACAGCGTCCAGGTCAGCGCGGCCGAGGCGCGCCAATCGTTCAATCTTTTCGCCGGACGCACCAATTTGTCCTATATCGAGGTTCCGTACGCCAACTTCACCGGCGGCATCAATCCGACCGATCAGGAAGTCGCGAAGTTCTATAACCAAAACAAGGAAGCGTTCCGCGAACCCGAGCGGATCAAGCTGGTCTTCATCCGCTACAACCCCGACGCGCTGGCCGGCTCGTACAGCCCCTCGGACGACGAAATCCAGCAATTCTACGAACAGAACGTCAAGACGCTGTTTAACCATCCGCAGCAGGTGCGCGCCCGCCATATTCTGATCGCACTCCCGGCCGACGCCACCGAAGTGAACAAGGCGACGGCGCGCGCCAAAGCCGACGACATCCTGAAACAGCTCAAGGCGGGCGCTCCATTCGCCGCGATGGCGAAGAAATATTCGGACGATCCCGGCACGAAGGACAAGGGCGGCGAGCTCGGCTATTTCGGCAAGGGCGAATTGGTCAAACCGTTCGAGGACGCGGCCTTTTCGCTTAAACCGGGCGATTACACGATTGTCGAAAGCCAGTACGGCTTCCACATTATTCAGGTGGAGGCGGTCAAGGCCCCCCATGTCGATACGCCCGAGGAGGCGCGTCCGAAAATTATCGCGAATCTGAAGCGTAAATCTGGCGAAGACGTGGCGAAGCAGGACGTTGAGCAGGATCTGACCGCGGCGATCACCGGCCATAATCTCGACGATCTGGCGAAGGCGCGCGGTCTCAGCGCGGTCGAAACGCCGATGGTCGCGCGCAACCAACCGATCAGCGACGCTCCGGATTTTCCGCAACTGGGCGAAAAAGCCTTCACGCTCAAGGACGGCGAAGTGCGCGCTTTCAGCGACGCTCCCGAGCCCTATCTGGTCAAGCTGATCGCGCGCCAGCCGGCGCATATTCCGCCGCTCGATCAAATCAAGGATCTGGTGCGGCGGACGATTATCCGCGTCACCGCCGAAGGTCGGGCGCGGCAGACCGCGGAGGCGATGCTGAAGCAGGTCAAAGCTCCCGCTGATTTCGCTTCGGTCGCCGCCAGCAATCATTTGACGGTCGCTTCGACCGGCGATTTTCCCAATTACAGCCGGGAGGTTCCGGGCGTCGGCGCGATTAGGGGCCTCGTTAACGCGGCGTTGGCCGAGCCGCGCTTGCCGGGCGTGATCGACAAGGTGATGGCGAACGACGGTAACTGCTATCTGTTCGAGGTTGTGAGCCGCACGCCGCCGAGCGCGGCCGACTGGAAAAGCCAGGGGCCGGAATTCACCCGCCAGATGATCGAGCATCGCCGCGCCCGGGCGTGGTTTAATTTCGTCAACGCGCTCAAAACCCGCGCCGATATCGTGATCCATCCGGAACTGCTGGGCGCGACCTCGAGCTAGGCGGCGCGCGGCGGACGTATCGTTTATGACGCAAAGCGAAGACGAACCTGACCAGCCGACTCCCGACACTACCGAATTCTTCCTGCCCGGCGCGGGCGTGAGCGCGTTGCTGATTCACGGACTGAGCGGCACGCCGTTCGAGATGCGCTATCTGGGCGAGCGGCTGGCGGCGGCCGGCGTGCGCGTGCTCGGCGTGCGCTTGGCGGGCCATGCCGGCACGCCCGAGGAGCTGGGCGCCACGGCCCATCCGCATTGGTACGAAAGCGTGGTCGAAGGGTTCGAGCGGCTGCTCGGCTTCGGCGACCCGAATATCGTGATCGGGCTGTCGATGGGGTCGCTGCTGGCCGCGCGCCTGGCCGCCGACCAGCGCGAGGCGGTCGCGGGGCTGGTGATGCTCGCGCCGGCCTTTTATCTGCCCGCGCCGACCCGTATCGCGTTGCGCCTGATGCGTCCGGCGCGGGCCTTCGGCGATCGTATCTACTTCCGCAAATCCGCCGGCTCGGATATCCATGACGCCGCCGCGCGCGAGATTCATCCGGGCACGCGCCTGATGCCGCTCGGCGCGGCGGTCAGCCTGATCGAATTATCGGACCTGATCCGGCCGCGGCTGGCCGAAGTGATCCAGCCGACGCTGGTGATTCATAGCCGCCGGGACCATACCTGCCCTTACGATCTCAACCTGGACTTCGTGATGGGCCGGCTCGGCAGCGCGGAGAAACGCGCGATCGCGCTCGAGGAGAGCTATCACGTGATTACGGTCGATAGCGAAAAGGAGCGGGTCGCCGAGGAGACCCTGAATTTCGTCAACGGGTTGCGCCAGACCGGCGCGGCGCGCGCCAGCGGATAAGGCGACGCCTCGCGCGGCGGCGCGGATTCAGGGCGGCCGGCCTTATTTCAGCGAATCCTGATATTCGTCGAGCAGGTAGCGGACGTCGGGGCGGCCGAGCACCTCGATAAAGCAGATCTGCCGGGCGGTGTTGAGGTCGATTATCAGATGGCCTTCGATCGCCTGCAGCTCGACCACGTCGGCGACCTTGACCTCGGCGGCGGTGGCGAAGCTGGCGCAATTTTCGTCGCCGCAATCGCACATCGACTCGATTCTGAGCGCGCGCAATTGCGCTTCGAGCGGCTGGGCGCCGCTTTCCCGCAGCAGATGGACGACTTCCTCGAGGAAGTCGGGCAGAACTTCGCTGAGCAACGGCGCATCCATGACGAATCGAGAGCCTAGCGTAATTCCGCCGATGATCAAGCTTGACGGAATCGAGCCGCTGAAAAAATCGGGGAAAGCCATCCGTACCCGATCGCTCCGCCCAATCCGGCGCTGCCGTCCGGCTATAAAGCGATATTTGGATAGCGGATGCCGGTGTATTGAAATGCGTCACGCAGCGCTCGCCGCGCGATCCGCAAAAGCGTTAAAGAGCTTGTCGAGATCGTCAGATCTTGCAAGAGCGGCTCGCCAAACGACCGGAATTGCTTCCAAGCCGTAGTGGACTCCCGCGAGTGCGCCGGTTATCGAACCTGTGGTGTCGGTGTCTTCGCCGAGGTTAATCGCCTTCAGAACCGCCTCTTCAAAACTGCGGGAATTAAGCAGGCACCAAATGCTTGCCTCCAGCGCGTCGACCACGTATCCGGACCCTCTTATTGCTTGCGCGTGCAACTTCTCAAACATCTTGACGGGCACAAGCCGGGAGTAAACGGACAGTTCCGACGCGAATGAAGCCGTATCGTAGTGCGCATTGACGTCCCGCCACGCCATGTCGACCGCAGCGTTTGGCACGCCGCCGGTCATCAAACGCTGCACAGTCAGACAGTAGATGGCGCATCCTACTTGCGAGCGTGGATGGCGATGTGTCAGCGCGGAATAGCGATGCGCTGCTTCGATCGTATCGGCTGCTGGCCGTCCGGCGAACCAAATAGCGACTGGCAGCATACGCATCAGCGAGCCGTTGCCGTTGGAATCCTCGTCATAGCGGCCGGCTTCAAGTGGTGCGACGCCGCGAGCCAGGCGTCGAATCGCGCTGGCGGTTGCGATCCCTACGTCGAATACGCTGCCGTGGGCCGTCCATACTTCGGCGTTAAGCCATCGGACGAACGACCGGCCAAGAGCTCCGTAGTCTTCCCCGGAGTGGAGCAGAGTATCGATCGTGCACAGGGTCAGAGAGGTGTCGTCCGACCAGGTGCCCGGAGGCTGATTATGTGTTCCAAAGCCGCGCAAATCCGCGACCGGGTCACGCTCGCGCTCCTGTCGCGAACAGAACTCAACTGGCACACCCAACGCGTCGCCAACTGCGTGGCCCCAAAGGCCGCCAAGAATCCTACTCTTCAGCGCGACGCCGGAAGCCATGGTTTCCATTTCTTCTTCGCCATTTCGATCAATTCGAATATCCGCCCATCGTCATTATGGGCGGTGCGTCCTGTGAGACCCGCGATCCAACGCTCCGGCAGGCCGGATCGACCATGCAAATCGCCCATGGCGGCGCCGACGATGGCGCCCACGG
>JAJXYM010000434.1 GCA_021780585.1 Deltaproteobacteria bacterium | reverse complement strand
ATCTGTCGCCGCATCCGAGGTCGAGAATCCGTTCGTCCGGGCGCGGCGCGAGCAAATCGAGCACTGGCGCACCCAGCGCGGGCACGAAATGGGCGTGACGGGCGTAATTATCGGCCTTCCATTCCGGTTGCAATGTTTCGCGCGGTTCCATCGGGTGATTCTCCGGCGGCGCCAAAGCGGCGGGCGTCTGACCGATATAATTGAAGCGAAAGTCGCGGAGCAAGCGCGCGGCCGCGCAAATCGCGGCGATGCGCGTCGGCGCGGTTCGTTCTATGATGCGTTGGTCGGCGCCGGACGGTCGGACCATGCTGCGCGGAATCGATCATATCGTAATAGTCGTCAACGATCTTGAGATCGCGATCGCGGATTACGGGGCGCTCGGCTTTACCGTCGTGCGCGGCGGCCGGCATCCGGGACTCGGCACGCATAACGCGCTGATCGCATTTGCCGACGGCGCCTATCTCGAATTGATCGCGTTCATTCCGCCGGTCGCGCCGACGCCGCATTGGTGGCATTCGACGCTGGCGGACGGCGGCGGATTGGCGGATTTCTGCGCCGTCAGCGACGACATGGACGCCGAGGTCGAAGCGTTTCGCCGCGCCGGGGCCGCGATCGGCGCGCCGTTCGAAATGAGCCGGGAGCGGCCGGACGGCTATCGGCTGGTCTGGACGCTGGCGGTCACGGAAGACGCGCGACGCGGCATCACGCCATTCTTTATCCGCGACCATACGCCGCGCGACGAACGCGTGCCGCGCGACGAACGCGTGCCGCGCGCGCGAACGCATCGCAACGGCGCCGCCGGCGCGCGCGTGCTTGCGCTTGCGATCGGGGAGACTGAGTTCGACGCCGCGCGGCGTATCTATGAAGTTGCGCTCGGGCGGACTGGCGAAACGGTGGAACGCGCCGATTTAGGCGGCGCGGGCGTTCGCTTCATGATTGGTCCGCATGAACTGCAACTGCTCGCGCTGACCGATCCGGCAGGCGCGATCGCGCGGCGCTTGCGGACGCGCGGCGGATCGCCGATCGAACTGACGCTGCGCACGGCGGGCGGGTGGCGCGGGATGCTCGACGCGGCGGGCACGCATGGCGCGCGGATCGTTATGGCGTAAGATTTCGGCATGACGAATCGCGCCGATGTTCCCCGTATCGTGATCGCCGCGACCGGCAGCGGCGCCGGCAAAACCACCGTCGCGGTCGGACTGATCGCGGCGTTGCGCGCGCGCGGGATGCGCGTGGCGGCGTTCAAGTGCGGTCCCGATTATCTCGATCCGACCTATCATGCGCGCGCCGCTGGCGCCGTCTCGCACAATCTCGACGGCTGGATGATGGGCCGCGCGGCCGTCGCCGCGACCTTCGCGCATGCCGCCGCCGGGTCCGATATTGCCGTGATCGAGGGCGTGATGGGGCTGTTCGACGGCGCGACCCCGACCGGCGAGGAAGGATCGACCGCCGAAATCGCCAAATGGCTTGGAGCGCCGGTGCTGCTTGTCACCGACGCCTCCGGAATGGCGCGCACGATCGCCGCGATCGCGCATGGCTTCGCCCATTTCGATCCGGCGGTCAGGCTGGCCGGCCTGGTCTGTAATCGCGTTGGCAGCCGCGGCCATCTGGAGTTGCTGCGTGCGGCGTCCCGCGAGATTCCGGTGGTCGGCGGACTCCCGACCGACGCCGAGTCCGCTTTTCCGGAACGCCATCTCGGATTGTTCACCGCCGACGAAGCGCACGTTCCGGCCGCGCGAATCGCGGCGTGGTCACGCCATGTGGCCGAATGGTTCGACCTCGATGCGATCGTCGCGATTGCGCGCGGCGCATCCGCACTCGATTTCGATCCGCAACCGCTGTATCCACGCGTCGAGCGCGAGGCCGCGCGATGCCGGATCGGAATCGCATGGGACGAGGCGTTTCATTTTTACTATGACGATAATCTGCGCCGGCTCGAATCAATGGGCGCCGAGCTGGTGCGATTCAGTCCGATCCATGATGCGGCGCCGCCCGCTGTCGACGGACTCTATTTCGGCGGCGGCTATCCGGAAACCCACGCGCGCGCGCTCGCCGAAAATCGCGCGATGATCGATGCGGTCCGCGCGATGCACGGGCGCGGCGCGCCGATTTATGCGGAATGCGGCGGTCTGATGTATTTTACGCGCGCGATTCGCACGCTCGATCGCGAGGACTTTCCGATGGTCGGCGCGATTCCCGTTGCGGCGGTGATGCATGACCGGCTGCAGGCGCTGGGTTACGTCGAGGTCGAAACCACTCGGCCCACGATACTCGGCGCGGCCGGCCTCAAATTTCGCGGCCATCAGTTCCGCTACTCGACGCTGGAGCCGGAGCCAGCGGGCGTGAATCGCGCCTACGCGGCGCGTTCGCGATGGAGCGCGGAATTCAGCGAAGGCTTCACGATCGGCAGTCTGCTCGCGACCTATATCCATGCGCATTGGGCGTCGAATCCGCAAGCCGCCGCCGGTTTCGTCAACGCCTGCGCGGCGTCGCGCGCGCTGAGGCTCCCGCGATGACGGCGCGGACATTGATGGTGCAGGGAACCGCGTCGTCGGTCGGCAAGAGCCTGATGGTCGCGGCGTTCTGCCGCATCCTGCGCCAGCTCGGACTGCGGGTGGCGCCGTTCAAGGCGCAGAACATGGCGCTCAATTCTTTCGTGACGCCGGACGGCGCCGAGATCGGGCGCGCCCAGGCGGTGCAGGCCGAGGCCGCTGGAATCGCGCCGACCGCCGACATGAATCCGATCCTGCTCAAGCCCGAGCCGGGACTGCGTTCGCAGGTGGTCGTGATGGGCCGGCCGGTCGCGAACCTGAGTTTCCGCGACTATCACGCGATGCGGCCGGAGTTGACGCGCGTGATCGGCGAGTCGCTGGCGCGGCTCCGCGCGAGCCATGATTTCGTCGTGATCGAAGGCGCCGGCAGTCCCGCTGAAATCAATCTGCGCGCCCACGATATCGTCAACATGCACGTCGCGCGGGAAGCCGGCGCGCCGGTGGTGCTGGTCGGCGATATCGATCGCGGCGGCGTCTTCGCGCAGTTCGTCGGCACGATCGATCTGCTCGAACCGGACGATCGCGCGCGGGTCGCCGCTTTTCTGATCAACAAATTCCGCGGCGAAGCCGCCCTGCTCGCGCCCGGAATCGAATACCTCGAACGCCGCTTCGGAATTCCGATGCTGGGCGTGGTGCCGTATCTTGCGCGGCTCAGGATCGCCGACGAGGATTCGGTCGCGCTCGAAACCCGCCGCGGCCGCCGCGCCGGAACCGACGAGCTCGAGATCGCGGTGATTCGCCTGCCGCATATTTCGAACTACGACGACTTCCTGCCGCTCGAACATGAAGCGGGCGTGTGCGTGCGGTTTATCGAGAGCGCCGACGAACTCGGAGGTCCCGACCTGGTCGTGATTCCCGGCACGAAGAGCACGGTCGCCGATCTCGAATGGATGCGGCGCGCCGGGCTGGCGAATCTGGTCGAGGAGCGCGCGCGCCGCGCCGAACCGATTCTCGGAATCTGCGGCGGTTGCCAGATGCTCGGACGGATGATCGAAGATCCGCTTGGCGTCGAATCCCCGATCGCGTCGGTCGCCGGACTCGGCCTGTTGCCGATCACGACCCGCTTCGGCCGGGAGAAGCGCACCGCCCAGGTTCGCGCGCGCGCGGCGGCGCCTTCGCCGTTCACCGGGATGGCGTCGGGGGGCGGCGAGATTGCGGGCTACGAAATTCACATGGGCGCGACCCGGCTCGACCCGGGCGCGATTTCGCCGTTCAGGATTTTCGCGCGCAACGGTCAGGCCGCCGCCGCCGATGACGGCGCGATCGGCGGCCGCGGCGGCGTCGTCGCCGGGACGATGATTCACGGGATCTTCGACAACCCGGATCCGCGCGCGCAAATGATCGCGTGGCTGCGCGCGCGCCGCGGCCTGGAGCCGACGGCGGCGAATTCAGGCGTCACGCGCGAGACGGAATACGATCGGCTGGCGACCGCCGTGCGCGCATGTATAGACTGGAAAAAATTCGCGCGTATCGCCGGACTCGGATAGCCGCTTAGCCGGCGCTATTCCCGCTGACGGCGGCCCCGCGCCGCGACGACGATCATAATGAAACATCCGCATTCCGAAGACGCTTCCAGAAACAACGAGGAAATTCCCGCCGCGCCGCTCACGCTTGAAGGCGCCGCGCTATTGCATCAGCTCTTCCGGATCCGCCGGCCCGCGTGGAACTCTCTGGCCAAGAGCCGTCGCGAAGAGATTATCGCCCGCGCGGCCGACGCCTTTGCCGCGATGGAACGGCGGGAGGACGGCCAGAGCGCGTTGTTTGCGCAACTCGGCCACAAAGGCGATCTGATCGTGATTCACTGCCGGCGCGACTTCGAGGAGCTTGGCGCCGCCCAGCTCGAAGTCATGCGCATGGCCGTCGCGGAATTTCTCGAACCCGTGTCGTCCTACGTCTCGGTCGTCGAAATCGGCCTGTACGAGGCAACCGTCAAGCTTTATCAGGAGCTCGCCGCGCGCGGCGTCGTGGCGCATTCGCCGCAATGGAATGACGCCGTAGCCGCCGCGCGCGCCGATCAGCGCGACAAGCTTGCCGCCCGGCTCTCATCGCGAATACCCGATCGCCGCTATCTCTGTTTCTATCCGATGAACAAGCGGCGCGCGGGAGCCGACAACTGGTATTCGCTGCCGATCGCGGAGCGCCAGCGCCTGATGCGCGATCACGGGATGATCGGGCGGCGCTACGCGGGCCAGGTTACGCAGATCATTTCCGGATCGATCGGTTTCGACGACTGGGAGTGGGGCGTCGATCTGTTCGCCGACGATCCGCTGGTCTTCAAACGGTTGGTTTACGAGATGCGCTTCGACGAATCGAGCGCGCGTTACGCCGAATTCGGGCCATTCTATGTCGGCCTGCGGCTTCCGCCCGCCGACCTCGCCCGCATCTTCGCCACGCCCGAGGATCGTTGAGCGCGAACGGCGCGAAGGTCGTTTCGCCGCCGCTCGCGCCCGCCCGAATCGGAATCAGACGGATTTCGCGGCGCGGAGCCTGGCGATCGCCTCTTCGACTTCGCCTTCGACCGGAAAGCGCCCGGTTTGCGATTTCGAGTAGATCAGCGCGCCATCGACGATAACGTCGAATTGGCCGGTGCGCCCCGGCGTGATCCCGGCGCTGACGCCGAAGCGCTTGCCGATGCCCGCGGCCAGACTGGCCGCGCGGGACTTGTACCCTCAGGGCACGCAGTAGAGGATTTCGATCGTCATGCTTCGAGCCTAAGTCCGATTTTCCAGCCGCGCAATCCGCCGCCCGCGCGAAGTCGCGTCGGCCGCTATTTCCCGTTCGGCAGGTCGACAAACACCGCCGCCGCGACCACCGAGGTCCACAGTCCGTCGCGATCGCCGATCGCCGATTGCGTGACGTTGCGGGTCGAAACGATCTTGTCCG
>JAJXYM010000174.1 GCA_021780585.1 Deltaproteobacteria bacterium | reverse complement strand
CGCCGCGCCATTCGATAGTCTTGACCGCCAAGGGAATTGAATCTCTCTATGATTGGGCGGCGCGGCGCGCCGCCCGGAATGAATTAGCAATTCGCCGAATCATGGCAATGGCGGCGCGGATCAAACTATCCACGCCGCCATTCCAGACGCTTTCAATCGCGAGGCGTTAAGCGCCGGTGCGCATCGATTCAGACGCGTTCGTAGAGTCCGCGATCCTTGCGCTTGACCGTTCCCGCGTCGATCCAGCGCGTGATCGCGGCGAAGATCTCCGAGGGCCGCTTGTCCTTCAGGCCGCGGATTTCCCGGATTTGCGCCGCCTTGAATTGCTTCGGCAACTGTTCGAGGATCACGCGCCAGTCGATACGGCCGCGTCCGACGCCGCCGCGCCGGCCCGGCGCGGCGGGCGCGCCCGCCATCTGCGCGCTGCCGGTCAGGCGGCCCAGAGTCGCCTCCTCATCCTTCAGGCGCTTCAGTTCCCCTTCTTTGGCGCGAATTTCCTTGCGCAGATTGCTCAACAGGGTGCGCGCCTGATCCTGTACCTGCCGAAAGGCCGAACTGACTCCATCCGCATTTTTTCCGCGCGGCATTCAGTACTCTCCTGATTCTCTTTCGAGAAGTGATAAATTAATTATCCACGCTACATGCCGGGAAGTTCAAACACAAGTAGCTTTGCCGTGATTACCATTGGCGAATTCTCTCCCGCCGCCTCCGCTGAGTCGCCACTGGATATACCGAAGCGGCGCGCCGATAGCGCGACTCGAAAATCGTTTCACTGATCGTCCGCGCGGCTTGACGCGCCGCGCTTCGGCCGAACGGCGCGTCGATTGCGCCGGGCGCGCCGCTCGACTTCGATCGCCGCGTTTAACATGCGATTCCGATCAAGCTATTCAATCCCGTCAACTGGTTCGGTAAATGTTCAGTCGAATTGAAATTGCCGCGCGATTCGTTTTCGATGCGCATTCGCGGAGGATGTATCAAATTGACGCCGTTCCGCCTGGAGAGCGGCGCCGCCGGCCTTCAGCCCGATCAGTAAAATTGTCCAAACGGGGCGAAATTCCCGTGTCCGCGCGGCTTATCGCCACATATGCAACTATGGAATAGCATGTGGACTTCGGGAAATGATTAGCTCTTTGCCGCAGTTTGATGGATCCGCTCACAAGTGTATGCAATCGATGCGCCGGCCGGCGTCGCCGCGCATTGGGCGGGTTTCCCGCTTGCGGACTCGCTAAACCGATTGCGCGCGCCGCCGCGGCGCAGACGCCCGTGCGGACGGCCGGGCGCGTGTCCGGAGACCGAGGTTCCCGACGGCGAACGCTGCCTAATATAATTGGAAACACAGCTAGGATTCGGCCGCCGCGAAGCCGAATTGCGAAGAGCGCCAGCCGGATTCAGCGGAACCCTGAAAGCTCGCCGAAGTTGTTACCTGAAGCCTAGTATCCCGACGCTATGTTTCCGTTGTCTGCGGTGCTATAAGAAATGGAAAGTTGGGGTCCGATGCCAATCACGAACCAGCGGCCGGGCAGCGCGGATCACGGCGGTTTCGAATCACTGGGCGCCACCCGGTCATTCCGGAATCCTACGCGGTTCCCAGGCAATCAGGGCCTCCGGGGAGAGCTTCATGGGTCGTAGACTGTACGTTGGTAATCTCGCCTGGACGGTGACCGACCAAGACCTGCACGACGTGTTTTCCGAGGCCGGCAAGGTCGAAAGTTCTCAGGTAATCATGGATCGGGCGACCAATCGTTCGCGCGGCTTCGGCTTTGTCGAGATGGCGAACGATGAAGACGCCGACACCGCTGTCAAGAAACTTAATGGCCGCGATATCAAAGGTCGCGCGATTAAGGTGAACGAAGCTCAGGCTCGCACCGGCGGCGCTGGCGGTCAGCGCGGTCCGGGCCGCGATCGCTGAAGCCGTCGCTTCCGCCGCCGCCCGGCCGGATCTTTACATCGTAAGAGCGCGCTCGCCGCGTCCGCGACGACTCGGATCGCCGGGAGCCGCGCGTATCGTATCGCGCAGGTCCTAACGTTGCGCGCTGACGACGCCTTGCGGTCGCCCCGCCGTTGAGAGCAGCGGGGTGAAAACACGGCGCGCCTCCATTCCGTTTGGGACGAAAGAAAAGGGCCGAACGAATTGCTCCGCTCGACCCTTCGCCGACCGGGAAAAGGGGGGGCAAACCCCGGCTAGCGAACCTCATTGTACGATAGTTTAAGCTACTTGCAAGTCGTTTCGTTATGGGATCTGGCGAAACTGACCAAGGTCGTCACTTTTTCCGAGCATAACCAACGACGCAATCACGCCTATCATAGCATCTTTAACGTCAGTTATTCCAATTCAATCCGCCGCGGTCGCCTGCTCCTCAAATGGCTCCGCGCGAGTCGCAAGCATCGCCTTGAGCAGCCGCGGCGGCGACATCGGCAATTCGGCCATCCGGACCCCCACCGCACGATAGATCGCGTTCGCCACGGCCGCCATCGGTGGAACGATTCCAACCTCGCCGACCCCGCGCACGCCCAGCGGATGGTGTGGATTCGGCACTTCGACGACGAGCGTTTCGATCATCGGCAGGTCGAGGCAGGTCGGCATGCGATAATCGAGCAGTCCGAAATTCCTTAAAGTCCCCTTCTGGTCGTAGAAATACTCCTCGTTCAGAGCCCATCCGATACCCTGCGCGAGGGCTCCCTGAAGCTGCCCTTCGACGTAGGCCGGATGCAACGCGCGGCCGACGTCTTGCGCGATCGTGCAGCGCAGAATTCGCACCTTGGCGGTGTCGGGATCAACCTCGACGTCGACGCATACGGTGGCGAAGGCGTTACCGACCGCGCCGACCGCGCCGGCATTGACCGTCGCCCGGCCGACCACCGGCCCGCCCGTGCGGGCGAGGCGTCCGGCCAACTGCCGCAAGGTCATTGGCGGCGCGCCGCCGTCGGCGGGCCGGAACGTTCCCTCGGCGAAAACTACCTCATTCGGCTTTTTGTCCCATAATTTCGCCGCGCGCGAGATTAGCTGGGCGAGCGCGTCGTTTGCCGCCTCGAGTACCGCCATTCCGGTCGCGAGCGCCGTGCGACTGCCGCCGGTCACGTCGGTCTGGCCGATCGAATCGGTGTCGGCGACCACCGGCCGCACGTCTTCGACCGGCACGCCAAGCGTCTCCGCCACGATCATCGCCTGCGTCGCGCGTGTCCCGCCGATATCCACGGAACCGGTGACGACGCTGACACTGCCGTCGCTATGGATATTGACGACCGCCGAGGATTGGAGCCCGCCGTTGAACCAGAATCCACAGGCGACGCCGCGTCCCCGCGACGGCCCCTCCAGCGGAGCGCGGTAATGGTCGCTGGCGCGAATCGCTTCCAGGGTCTCGACCAGGCCGATTTTCTTGAAGGCCGGACCGGCAGGTTGCGGCGTACCTTCATGCGAGGCGTTGCGAAGCCGAAATTCGAGCGGGTCGAGCCGGCATTGCTCGGCCAGTTCGTCGATTACGCATTCGCAGGCGAAGGCGGACGCGGGCGAACCCGGTGCGCGATAAGCCGCGACCTTGGGACGGTTGACGACGACGTCGAACGAATCGATCCGCAGGTTCTCGATATTGTATGGGGCCAGGGTGCACATCGCGCCCGGCGCGAACGGCGAACCGGGGAAGGCGCCCGCCTCGTACGCCAGCCACACTTCGGCGGCGGTGATTTGGCCATTGCGGGTAGCGCCGATTTTGACCCTGGCCTTGATTCCCGAGGTCGGACCGGTCGCGCGCAACACTTCCGCCCGCGTCATCACCATTTTCACCGGCCGGCCGGACTTTTTCGCGAGCAACGCGGCGACCGGTTCGAGATAAACGGTGGTTTTGCCGCCGAAGCCGCCGCCGATTTCGGCCGGAACGACGCGAATCCGGCCCTCGGGTATTCCCAACACGCTCGAGGTCAGCGTGCGCACATTAAACGCGCCCTGCGTCGAGCAATAGATAGTCACAAGTTCGTCGGCGCCGTAAACCGCCAATGCGTTCTGCGGTTCGATATAGCCTTGATGGACCGCGGCGGTGACAAATTCGCGCTCGACCACGAAATCCGCCGCGCGGAATCCCGCCGCCAGATCGCCACGCTCGAAACGGATATGGCCGGGGACGTTGCTCGGCCGGTCGGGACCCTCGGGCGAACCGGGGTCGGTGCGATGCGTCATCAGGCGCGTGCGCAACTCCTCGAGCAGCACCGGCGCGTCCGGCCGCATCGCCTCCTCCGCCGTCATTACCGGCGGCAGCACCTCGTAATCGACCTCGATCAGTTCCAGCGCCTCTTCGGCGATATGCTTGCTGGTCGCGGCGACCGCCGCCACGGCATGGCCGTCGTAGAGCGTCTTGTCGCGCGCCATCACGTTCAGCGACAGGTAGTGGGTATTGACGATCAACTCGCCGACCTGCGCCATCACGCCCTTGACTTCGGGAAAATCCGCGCCGGTGACGATCGCCTTTACGCCCGGCAACCGCAGCGCCCGCTCGACGTTGATCGAACGGATTCGGGCATGGGCGTGCGGGCTGCGCAGCACCTTGCCATGCAGCATTCCGGGCAGCGCGTAATCCGCGCCGTATTTGGCCCGGCCGGTGACCTTGTCGATACCGTCGGGACGCACCGGGCGCGTACCGATAACCTTGAATTCAGGGGATTGATCAGACGCCATCAGCGGGACCTCCCTCGGTTCAAGCGCAGGCGGCCACGAGATCCGTCCGCGGTCAATTATTTAATAGCTCCGAACGACCGCCGATCGCCAACGCCGCGTGATTCTCCGCGACGATCGGCGCTCCGCCGCGCTCGCTATTTAGTGAATACGCCGCGCGCGTCCGTCGGATTCAGCGGGCGGAGACGGAACGCGCCGGCGCGATCAGCCGCCGCCGATCGCCGGAATGAAGAAGATTTCGCTGTTCTCGCGCACCGTCTCGAGCACGCCCGCCGTGCCCATCTCGCCGTCGATCGAGACCGCGACCGACGGTTTGAGATCGTCGTCTTCGATCAGATGCTCGCGTAATCCGGGAAATTGCCGTTCGAGGTCCGCGACCACCTGGCCGAGATTGCGCCCGCTGACCGTCACCCGGTCCCGGCCGTTGGTCAGCTTGCGCAGCAGGGCGGGAATAACCACTGTCGGCATAAGAACGAAGGGCCGGACCCGATTGAGTCCGGCCCCCCTCACGGTTCGGTTTGGCCGCTTCAGTCGGCCGCGGCGGCTTGCGTCTCGCCGGCCGCGCGCTTTTTCAGAATCGCCTTGAGCAGCCGCGGCGGCGACATCGGCAGCTCCGTCATCCGCACGCCGACGGCGTGGTAGATGGCGTTGGCGACGGCGGCCGGCGGCGGCACGATCGACACCTCGCCGACGCCGCGAACGCCCAGCGGATGGCCGGGCGTCGGCACCTCGACGATCAGCGTTTCGAGCGCCGGCAGATCGAGGCAGGTCGGCATCCGGTAGTCGAGCAGACCCGTGTTCCGCAGGATACCGCGGTCGTCGTAGAAATACTCCTCGTTGAGCGCCCAGCCGATTCCCTGCGCCATGCCGCCCTGCATCTGGCCCTCGACGTAGGAGGGATGGATCGCCTTGCCGACGTCCTGCGCGATAGTCGCGCGCAGAATCTGCGTTTTGCCGGTGTCAGGATCGACTTCGACATCAACGCATACGGTGGCGAAGGCGGGGCCGACGCCGCGCGCGTTGACGGTGGCGCGGCCGACGATCGGACCGCCGGTGCGCGCCAGGCGCGGCGCCATTTCCTTGAGCGACATCGGCTTGACGCCGTTGGCCTGAGTTGGACTGAAGACGCCGTTCTGGAAAACGACTTCTTCGGGCTTTTTCTCCCAGAGCTTCGCCGCGCGTTCCTTGAGCTGGCGGATACAGTCCTGCGCCGCCTCATACACCGCCCATCCGGTGGCGAAGCAGGTGCGGCTGCCGCCGGTCACGTCGGTATGGCCGATCGAATCAGTGTCCGCGATGGTCGGTCGCACGTCATTGATATCGACGCCGAGCACCTCCGCCGCGATCATCGCCTGCGCCGCGCGCGTGCCGCCGATATCGACCGAGCCGATCACCACGCTGACGGTGCCGTCGGTATGGATATTGACGGTGGCCGAGGATTGCAGGCCGACGTTGAACCAGAAGCCCGAGGCGACTCCGCGTCCGCGATTCGCGCCGGTCAACTTCGATTTGTAATGCTCGCCGTTCTTGATCGCCTCGAGCGTCTCGATGAAGCCGATCCGCTTGAAAGGAGGTCCGACGGTCTGCGGCGTGCCGTCGTGGGAGCCGTTGAGGATGCGGATATCGAGCGGGTCGAGTCCGCACTTCTCGGCGATTTCGTCGAGCACCGTCTCCGACGCCATCGCGGCGTTGCTCGCGCCGGGGGCGCGATAGGCCGCCGTCTTGGGCCGGTTGACGACAACGTCATAGGCGTCGACGAGGATATTCGGGATGTTGTACGGCGCCAGGATGGTCATCGCGCCCGCGCCCACGGGAGAGCCGGGAAAACCGCCCGCCTCGTACGCCAGCCAGCATTGCGCGGCGACGATTTTGCCGTCCCTGGTCGCGCCCATCTTGCAGCGGATGGTCGAGCCCGAGGTCGGTCCGGTCGCGCGCAGGACCTCCGCGCGGGTCATCGTCATCTTCACCGGATGGCCGGTTTTCTGCGACAGCAGCACCGACAGGGGCTCAAGATAGACGGTGGTCTTGCCGCCGAAGCCGCCGCCGATCTCCGCCGGCACGACCTTGATCTTGCCTTCCGAAAGTCCCAGCACGGCGGCGCTCAGCGCCCGCACCACGAAGCTGCCCTGGGTCGAGCAGTAAATCGTCGCATGACCATCGGCGTTGTAGATGCCGATCGCGTTGTGCGGTTCGATATAGCCCTGATGGACCATCGCGGTCTTGAATTCCCGCTCGATCACATAGTCGGCCTGCTTGAAGCCCTCGGCGACGTCGCCGCGCTTGAACTGCAGATGGGCGGCGACGTTGGTCTCCTTGTCGGGACCCTCTTCCTTGTTGCGCAAGGACGGGAGCAGAATCGGCGCGCCCGGCTTCAGCGCGTCTTCGACCGTCATCACCGGCGGAAGCGGCTCGTACTCGACTTCGATCAGGCGCAGCGCCTCGTCGGCGATATGCGGACTGGTGGCGGCTACCGCGGCGATCGCATGGCCGTCGTAGAGCGCCTTGCCGCGCGCCAGGATATTGGCCGACAGGTGATTGAGGTTGATCGCTTGCTCGCCCGCCGCTTCCATCTTGTCGGGCATTTGCGGCAGGTCGGCCGAAGTGACGATCGCCTTGACGCCCGGCAGCGCCAGCGCCTTATCGACCTTGATCGACTTGATATTGGCGTGCGGATGCGGGCTGCGCAGGACCTTCCCATGCAGCATCCCGGGGAAAGCGTAGTCGGCGCCGTACTTCGCCCGGCCGGTTACCTTGTCGACGCCGTCATGACGGATCGGACGGGTGCCGATAACCCGAAAGCCATTGGTCGTTGAAGCTGCCATTTACTTCACCTCTCCCTTCGCCAGCATCTCGCCGGTCATGCCCGAGGCGGTTTCGGCCGGCACCGCGCCATGCGCCGGACGCGACCGTCCCGCCATCGTCGCGGCGGCGTCGGTGACGGCGCGGACGATTTTGTCATAGCCGGTGCAGCGACACAGATTACCGGCCAGCGCGTAGCGGATCTCCGCCTCGGTCGGATTGGGATTATGATCGAGCAACGCCTTCGCCGACATCAAAAAGCCGGGCGTGCAGATGCCGCACTGCAGGCTCGCGTGCTCGAGGAACTTTTGCTGCAGCACGTGCAGAGCGGTTCCCGAAGCGAGACCTTCGACCGTGCTGATCTGCTTGCCGGCCGCCTCCACGCCCAGCATCAGGCAGGAGCATACCGGACGCCCGTCGATCACGACGGTGCAGGCGCCGCAGTCGCCGGTCAGGCAGCCTTCCTTGCTGCCGGTCAGTTCGAGCACGTCGCGCAGGACTTCGAGCAGGCTCTGGCGCGGCTCGCACAGTAATTCGACGGGATCGCCGTTGATAGTGGTTTCGACAATGACTTTGTTCGCCATGATTGATGCCGATCTCTCAGTTGGTTAGCCAGCCGGTCGAGCCTCGCACGAGCGCCGCGCCGACTCAGCGCTGGTCGCTCTGGCGCGCGCGTTCAGCGGCTTTCGCCAGTACCCGCCGGGTCAGAACGCCGACCACGTGGCGGCGATATTCCGCCGTGCCGCGCATGTCGTCGATCGGCGAGCTGGCCGCGATCGCGAGACGGGCGGCGTTATCGATCGCCGCGGCGTCGAGGGTCTTGCCGATCAGCGACTTCGAGGCTTCCGCCGCGAAAATCGGCGTCGGGCCGACCGCGCCGAGTCCGATTCGCGCCTCGACCACGCGGTCGTCGGACATATCGAGCGTCAGCGCCGCGCCGACGCCCACCACCGCGATATCCATTTCATTGCGCGGGATGAAGCGCAGGTAGGCGTCCGCGCAATGACGCTCCGGAGCGGGGATCTGAAATTCGACCAGCAGTTCGCCCGGTTGCAGCACGGTGCGGCCGGGCGCCAGGCAAAAACCTTCGACCGGAACCATCCGTTCGCCCTTGGGTCCGACCACGCGCGCCTGCGCGCCGAGCGCGATCAGGGCGGGCGTGGTGTCGGCCGCCGGCGAGCCGTTGCACAGATTACCGCCGACCGAGGCGCGGCTCTGAATCTGCAGCGACCCGATCAGATGGGCGGCTTCGGTCAGGCCCGGATAGTATTTGCGCATGTCGCCGTTTTCGTGAATCTCGATACAGGGCACGGCCGCGCCCAGTCTCAGTCCGTGCTGCAGACTGAACGAAATCCGCGTCAATTCGGGAATTCGCTTGATATCGACGACGAAGTCGGGCCGCCGCGTGCCGGCGCGCAACTGAATCAGCAGGTCGGTGCCGCCGCTCAGCGGCCGCGCCTTCTCGCCATGCGCGGCGAGCAGCTTGACCGCCTCATCGAGGGATTTGGGAGTTTCGTAAGTGATGGCGTGCAAGGCCGCAAACCTCCATTGAACGGACGGCGCGCGGCCGCCCGGTCGTTTCAAACGCGCACTGTAGCGCAAAGCAAACGAAAAAGGCCAACCCGCCGCGCCTGCGCGCGGGGTCAAGCCACAGACGGACGAACGGGCGCGGCTACTCCCGAAAACCGAGCCGCGCCGCGACCCGCGCCGCCGCCCGCGCCAAAATCGGCGGATGCGGCCCCATCCGCTCGAAACGCGGATCGGTGGTCTGGCCGCGCACGAAGCGCACATAGATCTGCTGCAGCACGGTCGCGGTCTTCCAATGCGCCCAGGCGCGATAGAAATCGACCGACGAAAGGTCCCGTCCGCTGCGCCGGGCGTAACGCTCGGCCAGTTGATCGCGGGTCAGGAAGCCGGGCCGCGCGGTATGCGCGTAGCCCTCGCTCATCTCAAGCAGCTCCGCGGGATCGGTCGCCTCGCGCCAATAGTTCAGGCTGGTGCCGACGTCGATCATCGGATCGCCGAGCGTCGACATCTCCCAGTCGAACACGCCCACCACCTTGCCCGAGTTGTCCGGCGCGAACATCACGTTGTGCAGGAAGAAATCGTTATGCAGCAGGGTGGGGGCCTGCGGCGCCGGCATATTTTCGAGGAACCACGCGCCGAGCTGGTTCATCAGCGGCACTTCAGTGGTTTTGGCCTTTTCCCAGCGATCCATCCAGCCGGCGATCTGGCGGCGGACGAAGCCGTCGGGCCGGCCGAGTCCGCTCAGGCCGAGCTGTTCGTAATCGACCGCGTGGAGATCGGCGAGCGCGTCGATAAAGCCCTCCGACATCGCGCGGAAGGTCGCGGGCGTCTGGCTGATTCCCGGCGGCAGCGGCCGGCGATTCGGAATGACGAACCCGGTCCGCCGCTGCATCACGAAAAACGGCGCGCCGATAATCGCCGGATCCTCGCACAGCAGAATCGCGCGCGGCGCCGGTCCGTAGCCTTCCCACAGCCGCGACAGCACGCGATATTCGCGCGCCATGTCATGGGCGGAGGGCGGCAGTGGTCCGAACGGCGGCCGGCGCACGACCCATTCCTGATCGCCGAAGCGCAGCAGATAGGTGAGGTTGGAGTGGCCGCCGCGGAATTGCAGCACCTCGAGCGGCGCGTCGCCGGCGCCGGGCACGTGATGCTCGCGCAGGTAGGCGACCAACTTCGGCCAGTCGAGCCGCTCCTCCTCGCGCACTTCGCCGTATTCGGGTAGCGGTTGATCCTTGTCGTCGAGTTCGTCGCTCATCGCCAGACCCGGAAAGAGCGGCCGGCGCGTCACGCGCGCCGGCCTGAGTTGGATATTCCCGTCTATAGCAGAAAATCGCGACCGCCGCTCATCCCGCTATTGCTTCCAGCGGCGGCACTCGCGCCGCGAGATCGTCATGCGATGGACCTCGTCGGGTCCGTCGACGATCCGCATCGAACGGTTCTCGCGCCAGAAGCGCGCGATCGGCGTGTCATCGCTCATCCCGAGCGCGCCGTGCAACTGAATCGCGCGGTCGAGCACCTCCATCACCATGTTTGCCGCCATGACCTTGATCATCGCGACTTCCTGGCGCGCCTGGGCCTTGCCGACGGTGTCGATCTTCCACGCCGCCTGCATCACCATCAGGCGGGTCGCGTCGATCGCGATGCGCGAGTCGGCGATCCATTGCTGCACGTTGGCCTTGTCGGCGAGCAGGCTGCCATGCGTCCAGCGGGTGTTGGCCCGCTTGCACATCAGTTCGAGCGCGCGTTCGGCCACGCCGATATTGCGCATGCAATGATGAATCCGGCCGGGGCCGAGACGGGCCTGGGCGATCTTGAAGCCGTCGCCCTCGTTGCCCAGCACGTTGGTCACCGGCACGCGGCAATCCTGATAGCGGACCTCGCAATGGCCGCCGCCGCCCGCATGGCCCATCACCGGGACCGCGCGGACCAGATTGAAGCCGGGGGTGTTGGTCGGAACGATAATCATGCTGGCGCGGCGATGCGGTTCGGCTTGCGGATCCGTCACCACCATCGCGATCGCGAAGCTCGAACCGATTCCGTTCGAGGTGAACCACTTATGGCCGTTGATTACGTAATCGTCGCCGTCGCGCACCGCGCGCGTCGCCAGTTGGGTCGGGTCGGAGCCGGGGGTCTCCGGTTCGGTCATCGAGAAGCAGGTGCGCATCTCCCCCGCGAGGCAGGGTTCGAGCCAGGCCTTCTTCTGCTCGGGCGTGGCGAAATCGGCCAGAATCTCCATGTTGCCGGTGTCGGGCGCCATGCAATTGAAGGCGCGCGCGCCGAGCGGGCTGCGCCCCATGATTTCGCATAGCGGGGCGTATTCGGCCACCTTGAGCCCCTTGCCATGTTCGTCGTCGGGCAGGAACAGGTTCCACAGGCCGGCGGCCTTGGCCTTCTTGCGCACGTCCTTGAGCGCCTGCGGCTCGGTATGCTCCTTGCCGGCGGCGCTCATCTCCTGGTCCACCTGATGCTCGATCGGGTAGACGTACTCGTTCATGAAGTCGGAGACTTTCTTCTGCAGCTCCTGCACCTTGGGGGAAAGCGAAAAATCCATCTGGCTCCTCGCGAACTTGAATGCACTGCCACTCATAGTCCTTCGTCGGCGCACATTCCAGACTTAAGCCGCCACCGCGGGCGCGTGCGGATCGCTCAAGCCTGTATTCTCACGCCGCGATTTGCTAGATGACGCTGGCAAAGGCGCGCGGCCGTCGGCCGCCGGAGGCGAAACTCATGGACCTGGCCAAGCAAACCGTTGACGTTGGCATTTTCACCAATCAGCTCGAAGCGATGCAGGAGTTTTACGGGCAGAAGCTCGGCTTGCAGTTCGAATCCGTGATGCCGGTGGGCGGCGGCTTCAAACAGTATCGTTATCTTGCCAATGGTTCGGTCATTAAACTGATGCATACGGCGGCGCCGCTGCGGCGGCGGCGTCCGGGCGGCTACGAAACCGTCATGATCGCCACGCCCAAGGCGACCAAGGCCGAACCGCTGGCCGATCCCGACGACAACACGATCGAGTTGTTGCCGCCCGGCCGCGACGACGTGACGCAACTCGAAATTCGCATCGGCGTGGTCGATCCGGACGCCCACCTCGCGTTCTATCTCAAGGCGCTCGGCGGGACCGATATCGGCCACAACCGGGTCAAGATCGGCGAGACCATTCTCGGCGTCTATCATGAACCGGCGACGCGGCGGAACTCGTCGGGGCCGTTCGCCAACGCGCTCGAAGTAATTCAGGCGATGGCCGAACTGGGCATCCAGTACATCACGCTGGGAGTGAAGGATTGCGACGCGGCCTTCGCGGCGGCGACCGCGGCGGGCGCGGCGGAGGCGGTCAAGCCGGTGAATTTCGGCACGGTCGCGCGAATTGCGTTTGTGCGCGATCCCGACGGCAACTTTATCGAGCTGGCGCAGCGTCCCGCGCCTGCGGCCTGATCGAACGGCGGCGGACGCCTCGGCGTCCGCCGCCATCCGTAAACCTCACGGGGCGGACGTGTGATCGACGTCCGCCCCGCAATTACCCCAGCCTGCTTGTGTGGCGTTCCATTAATAACTTCGCAGTGAATTGGTTGCAGTACGAGATTCTTCGCTCCGGCAGCCTGCGCGCAGAATGACAACGAGGGCGATCGTCTTTGTCATTCTGCGCGCAGCGAAGAAGCTCGCTCCGCCCGAAGGCGTTCGTCAAGTTAATTGCGGGATGGCGTATTGGGGCATTGCGCGTGACGCGGTTTTCACGACGCTCGAGCGACGCCGTCAAACGGAATCTGACGGGATTTTCGAAGGAAGATTAGGTTGATCCGCGTCGCGACGCGCAATTGGCGCGATACGACGCGGAACTGGCTACGCCCAGCGGGAGCGGACGCGGCGGCGCGGCGCCCGCGCGCCGCCCGAACGGAACAACGTGACCGGCTTCGGCGCTGTCACCTGCGGCTGATCAAAACCCTCGACGTCCTCGCGCTCGAGCGTGATTCCGAGGGCGCGTTCGATTCGTCCCAGATTTACCCGCTCCTCGGGCGTCGCCAGGCTGATCGCGCGTCCCTCGCGCCCCATCCGGGCGGTCCGGCCAATCCGATGAATATAGTTTTCCGGCTCTTCGGGCAGGTCGAAATTGATGACGTGCGATACGCCCTGGATATCCAGTCCGCGCGCGGCCACGTCCGTCGCGACCATCACGCGGTAGCTGCCGCGGCGAAAGCCCGCGAGCGCGGCGTTACGCTGACCCTGCGAGCGTTCGCCATGAATCGGAATCGCGCGCACTCCCGCCCGCGTCAGCATTTTCGCCACGCGATCGGTGCGGTCGCGGGTGCGGGTAAAAACGATCGCGCTTTCGACTTCGGGCCGCCTGAGCAGCGCCAGCAGCACTTCGCCCTTCTGCGCGTTGGTGACGGGACATACCGACTGGATAATCGACGCCGGCGGCAGGGCTTTTTCGCCCACGCTGATTCGCTCCGGCTCGCGCAGGAACTCGCGCGCCATCCGGTTCGCCGCCGACTCCATCGTGGCGGAGAACATCAGCGTTTGCCGTTCCTCGGGCGCCATCCGCATGATGCGCCGAAGTTGCGGCATAAAGCCCATGTCGAGCAGGCGGTCGGCCTCGTCGATCACCACGACCTTGAGGTTCTTGAGCGTCGTGATGCCGCGTTCGAGATGGTCGATCAGGCGGCCGGGACAGACGATCAGGACATCGGCGCCCTTTTCCAGTTCGTCAATCTGCCGGCGCATCGACTCGCCGCCGACGATCAGCGCCGCGCGCAGTCCCGTATGGCGCGCCAGCAGGATAAACTCGCGTTCGACCTGGGCCGCCAACTCGCGCGTCGGCTCGATAATCAGCGCCGACGGCCGCGCGGGGTGGTCGCGATGGAGCCGGTCGATCAGCGGAATCAAAAAGGCCGCCGTCTTGCCGCTGCCGGTCTCGGCGGTGGCGACGATATCGCGTCCGGACAGGACGATCGGAATCGCCAGAGACTGAATCGGGGTCGGCTGATGATGCCCGCGATCGCGAATCGAACGATGAATTTCCGGGGTCAGTTCTAAAGCGGAAAAAGACAATGGTTACCTGCGGAAGGATTGGGCGCGGGTCCGCGGCGTAATCGCCGCCAATCCGCGCTTGAAGTTTTGGTTGCGTCGGTACGTTCCGAAACGCGCGTTTCTCATAACTGAATCTTATAACAAATAGTACCGGTCCGAGACGCGCGAAGCAATCCCGTCCTCAGGCGGGGCGGGTCCGCCCGCCCGCCGCGCGCGTCGTCGCCAGCGCCGCGGCGAAACTTTCCGCCTCGGCCGCGGCCAGCGCCGCGACCGTCACGCGAATCGCCGGCGCGCTCGCGATTCGATACCGTTCGCCCGGCGCGACTCCCCATCCAGCGCCGATCAGCGCCTGCGCGGTCGCGGCCTCCTCGGCGACGGGAATCCAGACGTTGAGACCGGACCGGCCGCTGGCCGCGATACCACGCCGGGCGAGCGCGCCAATCAGGGCGGCGCGCCGTTCGCCATAGGCGCTCTCAGCCGCGCTTATCAGTTCCAGGATCTCCGAGTCCCGGAGCAATTCCGCGACCAGCCGCTGCAGGATCGTGCTGACCCATCCGGCGCCCAATCGCTGGCGGCCGACGACGCGGTTAACGGTTGTTTCGTCACCGACCATCAGCGCCAACCTGAGGTCGGGGCCGAGCGATTTCGAGACCGAGCGCACCACCGCCCAACGCCCGCACTCGCGGCTGGCGAGCGTCAGCGCGGGCGCGCCGGCGACCGGGCCGGCGTGATCGTCTTCGATCAGCAACGTCTCGGGATGACGCGCCAGGATTCGCCGAAGCTCGCCGACCCGGTCGGAATCGAGCGCGGCTCCGGTCGGATTCTGCGCTCGCGGCGTGATCACGACGGCGGCGGCGCCGGCCCGCAGCACGCGATCAAGTTCGGCCGGAACCGGACCATGTTCATCGAGCCGCATCGGCCGGAGCCGCAGCCCGAGCGCGTGCGCGAGGTCGGCCACGTCGGGATAGCCGGGGTCTTCGATTGCGATCGCGTCGCCCGCCCGCAGATAGGCCGTCAACAGGCGCTCGACCCCGTCGAACGCGCCGCTGGTCACCGCCAGATGTTCCGCCGGAATACCGCATGCCGTGAACATCGCGGCGGCCAACGCGCGCAATTCCGGACGGATCGGCGTCTCGCCGTACATCCGGCGCGACGGTCCGAGACGCCCGAGCGCGCGGCTCAAATCGGGGATGAAAGCGGGGTCGGGATTGCCGAGCGCGAGGTTGCGGACGCCCGGCGGAATCGCGACGGCCCCACGCGTCGTGAGCGGCGGCCGCGGCAGTACGGCGGTGCCGCGCCGGCCGTCGCCGGCGATCAGGCCGCGTGTCCGCAGATCGCGAAAGGCGGCGGCGACAGTGGCCGGGCTCAGCCCGAGTTCCCGCGCCAGCGCGCGGACGGTCGGCAGTTGCGCGCCCGGCTCGAGCGCACCGGCGGCGATTCCGCGTTCGACGCTGGCGACAATTTCGCTTGCGGCGCGGCCGGCTATCCGATAATGTTTCAGCACAATTTAATTATTGTTCTATAACAAAAATGAACCAAGCCAACAACCCCGCTAACCACCCGCGCGCCGAGTTTGTCCCGACCGAACGCGTCCGCGTGAAGCGCTATCCGGCGCGCGCAAAATACGATCGCGCGACGGCCGAGGCGATTCTCGACGACGCGATGGTCTGTCACGTTGGCTTTGTCGACGACGGCCAGCCCTACGTTATCCCAACGATGTATGTGCGGGACGGCGCGCGTCTCCTGATCCATGGGTCGCCGCTCAGCCGGATGCTGACCGGGGCGGCGGACGGAATCCCGCTATGCGTAACGGTGACGCTGCTCGACGGTGTGGTGTTGGCGCGGTCGGCGTTCCATCATTCAATGAACTATCGCTCGGTCGTGGTCGTCGGCCATGCGCGGGAGGTGGTCGAACCCGCCGCCAAGCTCGCGGCGATGCGCGCGTTGGTGGACCGTCTGATGCCTGGCCGATGGGACGACGTGCGCCAGCCGACGCCGGGAGAAATCGCCGGCACGCGGGTGCTTGAAATTCCGCTCGTCGAGGCGTCGGCCAAGGTGCGCGCCGGCGGCCCGGTCGATCTGGCCGAGGACGAAGCGCTGCCGGTATGGGCGGGATTCGTGCCGTTGACGCTGGGGCCGGGCGCGCCGATTCCGGACGCGAAGCTCGCGCCCGGAATCGATCTCCCCGATTATGTTCGTCGCTGGCGGCGCGCCGGAACGGATTGATCGCGGTTTACGGGAGCGCCGCACAGGGATGCGGCCGGTTTCCCTCACGGCGCGGTTCCCTTCGGTCCGATAAACTCGCTGATGAACGTGTCCCAGTTGGCTTCCGGCGCGCGCGTGCCGCCGCATAGCGGGTCGGTCGCGTATTGCGCGTCCGTACAACTGTTGCCGATATACTCGGCCCCCATCCAGATTTGATTTCCGATCGCGGTCGCGGCGGTGTAATCGCCCCAGCGTCCGACTCCGGCGCTATTCGGGTAGGCGTTGGGATAGCCGGTGAAGCCGTCGTCGGGACCGATACCGGCGCCGGCAATATGAATCCAGGGCTGGCCGGCCATATAGAGCGGAACCCATCCGGCGCTCGGAAAGAGCTGTGCGCCCGAGATCGAAAAGGCCATTACGGCCCGGCCGTTCGCGGTGACGCCGATCGACGGATAGTAGATATCGGCGCCGGCATGGGCGAGGACGGTGCGGCCCGCCGGGCGCGCGATGAATTTCTGCACCACGCCGAAGCGGGTGCGGAAGCGGTGGAAAATCGGAACCACCCGATAGGTACGGATGCCGGCGTGCAGCCGGCCGCCGACGATCACGGCGGTGTTCAATCCGGCGTAGAGCTTATGGTTGGCATAGACGACCTGGTTCATGCGGTCGTCGCCGGTGTCGATCTGTTCCAGGCCGTTGCCGACCGAATCGCCAAAGGGGATCGGTCCCGCCTTCTGGACGGCGGGCGGCGGACTGATATACGGACCCATCCGCACGATTGGCGGCGGCACGGTCAGTCCGACAAAACCGTTGCACGGCGTGGTCGTGGTCGAAGGGAGCGCGCAGGTGTCGGTGATCGCCCAGACCGCGATTCGGGTGTCGCCGGCGCCGTTGAAATCGAGCGTGCTCATCATGAACTCGACGCCGCCGTTATCGGTGTCGAAGACGCCGTCGGGCGAGGTCGCCGGCTGCATCGAGTAGGCGACGCCCTCGGCCAGCGGAATCGGCGCCGGGATGAAGAACGCGGTGATGCTGGCCGCGCCCGCGGCTAGATCGGCTTTGCTGATCGCGTAAATCTGCGCGCCGTTGAACAGATTGCTGGAAAGATTGAGGGGGAATTCGTTGGTCGTGACGTAAACGCCGTATTTGTCGGCGCCGAGCAGCGGCTGATCGCCGAAACAGGGGCATCCGGGATGCGACACGCCGTTGCTGCCGTCGTCGGCGGTCGGTATCGCGTAGGTGTGGATGACGCGGCTGGCCGCGTTCATCGCGGCGATCAGCAGCGAGGACGGTCCGTTGCCGTTGTCGCCGAGATCCGTCATCGACATGAAAAACGTATTGGTCGGCGGGTCGTAATAGCACTTCGGATCGGAGATGAAATCCGTCGCCGGAACGCCGAAAACGGCGTTGAGCGGAACTGGCGCGACGATCTGGCTGCCGCTCGTCGTATACAGCGCCATCGTCAGATTGACCTGTTCGACCACCAGATTGTTGCCGACGCAGAGGCCCTGATCGGGCGGCTCGATCGCGTAGCCGACCTGCGGCGCGTTCACGTCGAGGCCGTCGGCGATCGCGCTGTCGAGCGCGTCGAGGCCGGCGAAGCCGAACAGCGCGGGCGCGGTTTGCGGCGCGGCGCGGCGGCTGAAGGCGACCGGCACGAAGCTGAATTGCGGCGACGCGGCGAGATCCGCGGTGATTTCGGCGCCGGAAGGCGTGACGAACATCCGGGGATGGGTCCGCAGCGGCAGCGTCGCGATTAGCGCGGCGCGATCGGCCGGCGCGGGCGGCGCGACCAGTTGCCGATTCGCGACGGCGGCGGCGAGATCGTCGAGCCGGGTCGTGGCCAGCGATTTTGCGGCGATGCGGATCCCGGCGGCTGCCGTCGATCCGGCATCGACGGTCGCCGTCGCCGATACGGCCCGCACCGGTGCGCCGAGCATCAAGCCGAGCAGAAAAACGATCGAAATCGCCGCGCCGCCGAGCCGCGGACGCACCCCCGCCCCTTCGTTACCCGTCATCAACAACCTCCCCCCCTGAAACCTGACGATTTGAAACCGCGAATAGTCGTCGCGCGATGGACTAGCTCTTGCGCCGTGACGGCGGTGGCGCCGGACTATCCGCCGGCGGTTCGCCGTCTTCGCTGGCGCTCGCGGCGTCGAGCGGAATCGGCTTGGCGGTCAGCTTGGCGCGCAGCTTGGCCTCGATTTCGTCGGCCAGCGCCGGATTCGCGCGCAGCAGATCGCGGGCGTTTTCGCGGCCCTGGCCGATGCGCTCGTTGTTGTAGGAATACCAGGCGCCGAGCTTCTCGATCACATTATGTTCGGCCGCCATGTCGATCACCTCGCCTTCCTTCGAGATGCCCGAGCCATAAAGGATGTCGAACTCGGCCTCGCGAAAGGGCGGCGCGACCTTGTTCTTGACCACCTTGACCTTGGTGCGCGATCCGATCACCTCGTTGCCGCTTTTGATCGTGCCGATCCGGCGAATATCGATTCGCACCGAGGAGTAGAACTTGAGCGCGTTGCCGCCGGTGGTGGTCTCGGGATTCCCGAACATCACGCCGATCTTCATCCGGATTTGATTGATGAAGATGACGACGGTGCGCGAGCGCGCGATAATCGAAGTGAGCTTGCGCAGCGCCTGCGACATCAGCCGCGCCTGCAGGCCCATCTGCGGCTCGCCCATCTCGCCCTCGATTTCGGCGCGCGGCACGAGCGCCGCGACCGAATCGATCACCAGCACGTCGATCGCGCCCGACTGCACCAGGGTCTCGGCGATCTCGAGCGCCTGCTCGCCGTTGTCGGGCTGCGAAATCAGCAGGTCCTCGACGTTGACGCCGAGTTTGCGCGCGTAGGCGGCGTCGAGGGCGTGCTCGGCGTCGATAAAGGCGCCGATACCGCCGCGCTTCTGCGCCTCCGCGATACATTCGAGCGCGAGCGTGGTCTTGCCCGAGGATTCGGGACCGTAAATTTCGATCACCCGCCCGCGCGGCAATCCGCCGACGCCGAGCGCCAGATCCAGACCGAGCGAACCGGTCGGAATCACCGCGATATCGGCTTCGATCGCCTGCTCGCCCAGCTTCATGATCGAGCCCTTGCCGAATTGCTTTTCGATCTGGCTGAGCGCCAGGTCCAACGCCTTGCTCTTGATTTCCTGCGCCATCGCCGCCCTCGCGCCCTATGCCTGAGCCCTTGGATGCCCGCCAAATCTTGCCACAAACGGCGCCGGATCGCGCTATGGGGGCGCCGGCGACGCGCCGGCCGCCAATTCACAGGGGGTCCGAGAAGCCGAGCGTGAAGCGCGCGAGCGGCCGATATTCCGCGCCGTCGGGCCGCAGGATACTGCGGTGGAGTATCAGCGATTCGGCGATCGCGGCGGCGAATTCGCGCGCGGCGGCGGCGGCGATCGCCCTCCGGATCGGCTCCGGCGGCCGGCCCCGGACGATCCGGCCGATCGTCAGATGCGGCTCCCATCGGCGCGGCTCGGCCGCGAAACCCGCCGCGACCGCGGCCGCTTCGACCCGCGCCGCCAGTTCGGCCAGCGGCGCGCCGCCCAGCCCGATCCAGAGCACGCGCGGCCGTTTGAGATCGGGAAACGCGCCCGCGCCGCGCGCCGCGAGCGGGAACTGTCCGAACGCCTGTGCGATTTCCCCGAGCGCCGGGAGCAGCCGCGCGATCCGCGCGGGATCGGCTTCGTCGCCGAGAAAGCGCAGCGTCAAATGGAGCCGGGCGGGCGCCGTCCAGCGAACTGCGCGGGCCCCGGCAAGGCCTTGCAACTCGGCGATAAAGCGCGCGGCCGCGCTCGCGATCTCGGGCGACATCCCGAGCGCGACGAAAGCCCGCACGCCGCGGCCTTCACGATCGGGCGGCGCGGCGTCTGCGGCGTTCATCGCGGCGCGGGCGGCTAATGGCGATGGACGAGGGCGTGCTCGACCAGCGGCAGCCGATCGTTGCCGAAGAACATCGCGCCATCGACGAACATCGTGGGCGAGCCGAAGCCGCCGCGCGCGATCAACTCCTCGGTGTTGGCGCGGAGCATGTCCTTGTATTCGGGGAGCGCGATTTTGCGGAAGAATTCCGCTTCGTCGAGGCCGGTTTCACGGACGATTTCACGCATCACGTCGTCCTGGCTGATATCGCGATTGTCGCCCCAGTAGCGCTCGAAAACCCGGCGCGAATAGGGCGAAATCTTGCCCTGCTCCTGCGCGACGAACGCCCCGCGCATCGCTTTGACCGAATTCACCGGAAAGACCTTGAGCGCGCCGGGGTCGGTGATTTTCAGGCCGTACAGATGCGCCCAGTCCTGCAAGTCTTTCTTGTAATAGCGCGCCTTCACCTTGACCGGGCGCTCGCGCGATTCGTAGACGGAGGGATTGACGGCGTTGAAGACGCCGCCGACCAGAATCGGCTTCCAGACCAGATCGGCGCCGTGGCGCGCCGCCACTTCCTCGATTTTCGAGAACGCCAGATAGGTCCATGGACTTGAGCAGTCGTAAAAAAATTCGAGCTTGGCAGCCATCGTGGATGCTCCCTCGGGGGCGAATCGCCGCGTTGGCGCGAAAATAGCACAACACGCGAACTGGCGGCCAAACCCGCGGATTTATGGACCCTCGGGTCAAGCCCAGGAGTCCGTGCAGAGGGGTGGCCGGGTCGAGCCCGGCCATGACGGAAAATAACGCCGCGGCGGACGTTGCTTTCTTGTCACTCTAGGGCTTGACCCGAGGGTCCCGGTCTTCGCGCGGGGAATCAGGGCGTGGGCGGGCTGATTGTGACCGTCGGCAGGCCGGCGTACGGATTCGTCGTGGCGCGCGGCGCCGCCGACCCCGGCGCGACCGTCGGGCCGAGGGCGCCGAACGGCGCGCCGCTCACGCTCACCAAATCGGCGTAGACGTTGCCGAAGAAGACGGCGGCCGCGATCCGGACCGGCAGATGGCGCGCGTCGTCGGTCACCCAGATCGTGGTCTGGCGCGCCTGGGTGCGAAACGATCCTTCGCTCAGCCAGATTACCGACGGTTCGATCCGCACGGTGTCGAACGTGCCGAGCGCGGTCGTGATCCGCTCCCGTCCGGTCACGTTGAAGTCAAAAACGTAGCGATTACCGCCGCTGAAGATGTCGAACTTGAGGTCGTCGCCCGGACGGAGCCGTTGCGACAGCGCCATCATCACGCCCGAAAAGGGGCCCAGCGGATCGCCGCCGGTGAAACGGCGCGTGGTGATCCGGCCGCGGCGATTTACCTTGATCGCCGTCACCGTGCGCGCCGGACGGTCGAAGCTGACGCGCCAGCGATCGATGCGGCGCTTCTCATGCTGGAGAATCTGGATATTGTCCGGCCGCAGCGTCGCGACCGCGAAATCCTCGCGAAAGTAGTCGCGCATCCGGTAGACCATGTCGACCACCGGACTGGTGTCGAGCCACATCTGGCCCGACCATAAGTCGGGACGGGCGCGGTTGCGTACGATCATGACGCGCGCCTCGCCGGCCGGAATATCCATCCATGAGGCGGCGTAAACCAGGCTTTCGCCGTCGCGGAAGGGATTCGGGCCGGGGCGATAGTCGGGGATGGCGAGATCGTCGGGGAGCGCGATCGGTTTGGCCTCGGGTGGAAACGGCCGGTGCGCCGCCGGCGTCGCCGCGCCGCCCACGGCGGCCGTCCCGGCAGGCGCGACCGCGTCGGCC
>JAJXYM010000275.1 GCA_021780585.1 Deltaproteobacteria bacterium | reverse complement strand
CGCCGCTGGCGGAGAAGGACGACGAGGCGGACGCCAACGGCGTGACGAACGGCGAGGAGTAACGGCGGAAATCGCAGTTTGACGCATATCAAAAATCTAATTAGTCATTGACCGTAGGAGGCAATTCGCTGTGAAACTCGAGAAGACGCAGCCCAAGGACATTCTCCAAAAGTCGATCAAGCCGGCTGCTCCATCCAATCTGCGGCCGCCGCCCGCGCCGCCAAAAGTATATCCTGGCCAAAAGTCGGAAGCTTCCGCGGCAAAACAGGATAAGTGATCTTTCCGATGGCTGCTGATTTCGTCGGGGCGCGTATGCTGTCAAACGCGGAAAAGCGTGGCCAACCCAAGCTTGGCCGTCGTCAATAACGTATCAGGCGATCCAGATACTGCTTATTTTGCTGCCGGGATTTTTTTGCGCAAGGATCGTTGGAGCGCTCACGGTTCGACCTCAAGTTGCCGATTTCGACAAGATAATCGAAGCGCTTTTCTACAGTTTTTTCGTTTATTTCTTCTGTGTGGCGGTCATCGGAACGAGTCCAATCCTGATTGAGCCCAAAGCGGGCGCCTATTGGAATGCAATAGAATTCGATCTCCAATCCGCGCGAAGATTTATCATATCAGCGTTCGCGACTTCGGCGCTGCTCGGACTTGTCGTTAGTTATCTTGTCACCAATGATGTTCTCACGAGGGTTCTGCGGGCGATCAAGGTTACTAAACGGTCCAGCAGGATTTCCGTATGGGGCGACGCCTTTCATGATATCGATCAGTTCGTGATCGTGGAATTCACGGACGGCCGGCGCGCGCGAGGCTGGCCGCGGCTGTTCTCGGACACGCCGGACGAAGCGAGCCTCTTTCATGAAAAGGCCTCTTGGATTCTTGACGACGGGACTCCCGTGGATATTAAGGGAGCTGGCCTCCTAATCACGAAAAACATGGGCATCCAGACGGTTTCCTTCGTGGACGGCCAATAATTTTGTTGGACGAAAGCGGGGCGGCGGCGCTATTAGATAGCTCATGCCACTCGATTCGTCATTGGTGGGAGAGCAAGCCGAGCCGCGCACGCACGAAGTCGATGCGCGCTGGACGATGGCCTATGTGGCGTCGCTCGGCGACCTGATTGATCGTTATATCGACACGCGCCGCGGCGGCGGAATCGTGGCGCATCCGCTGTTCCAGGTGTGCCTCGAATGGCCCACCGGCGGCGCGTTGCGCGCGCGCCATCGCGGGACCGTGACGGCGGCGGAGGCGGCGCGCGGCGTCCACGCGACGCATCATGCGGTGCTGCATCGGCCGATCCGGCCGCCCGAGCGGTTGACGACGCGGGCGGAGATTCTGGGAATCGAAGGGCGCAAAGCCGGCGCGTACGAGGTCACGAAATTCGCGACCTTCGACGAGCGCGGCGCGCCCGTCTGCACGACTTATTACGGCACGCTCTATCGGCAGGTGGCGGTGGTCGGGGGCGATCGTCCGGCGGCGGCGCCGGAGCCGCCCGTCCTGAACGCGGCCCCGGCGCGTCCGCGTTCCGAGATGCGGGCGCCGGTGGGCGCGGGCGCGGCGCACGTTTACACGGAATGCGCCCGGATCTGGAACCCGATTCATACGGACGCCGCGGTGGCCGCCGCGGCCGGCCTGCCGGCAATTATCCTGCATGGCACGGCGACGCTGGCGCTGAGCGTGTCGCGCATAATCGCGGCCGAAGCGGGCGGGGATCCGGAGCGGGTCGCGGAGATTGGCGCACGATTCGGCGCGATGGTCTTCATGCCGTCGGAGCTGACCGTGCGGATTCTGGCGCGCGAAAAACTCGCCGGCGGCGCCGAGGCGATTTTCTTCGAAACGCTCAGCGCCGAGGGTGGACGCGCGGTGCGCGACGGCGTCGTGACGCTGCGCGCCTGAGCGGCGGCGGATTAGGACGCGGACGCGGCCGGCGATCGCGCATCGGCCGCGACCGAGGAGGAGGCGATGCCCTGCGATTCCTCGTTGGTCGGAACCACACTGGGACCGTTCGAATTCGACGTCGATCAGTTCCGCACGATGGCATACGCGGCGGGACTCGGCGACGCGAATCCGCGCTATCTCGATTCGCTCAAGTCCGGCCAGCTCGCGGCGCATCCGTTTTTTCCCGCGACTTTCGCCGTGACCGCGCCGATGGCCGAGATGGATCGGCTGATGGACGGCGCCGGGCTGACGCGGGAGGAATCGATCCGGCGGGTGCACGCCACGCACGACATGCGGGTCTATCGGCTGGTGCGGCCGCCGGAGAAGCTCTTCGTGCGCACGACGCTGCTGGGCGTTGAGCGGCGGCGGCCGGGCGCATACGTGCTGACGCGCTACGAAACGATCGACGCGAATGGAGCGCCGGTCGCGACGATCGACTGGGGCCGGATTTTCCGCGGCGTGGAAGTGAGGGGTTCAGATCGGCCGGCCGCGATCGAGCCGGCGCCGCTTTGGCGCGCGCCGCGCGAAACGATTCGCGCGGAGAGCCGGATTCCGATCGCGGCGACGGCGGCGATTGTTTACACGGCCTGCGCGCGGCCCGGAAATCCGGTGAATTTCCATACCGACACGGCGGCGGCCAAACGTTCCGGCCTGCCCGCGCCGATTCTGATGGGCGTGGCGACGCTGGCGATGAGCGTATCGCGCGTGATCGACGTTGAAGCGAATGGCGAGGCGGAGCGGGTCGGGCGGATTTGCGGCCGTTTCGGCGCGATGGTCTTCATGCCGTCGGAGGTCGCGGTGCGGATCGTCGGGCGGGAAAAACTTGACAGCGGCGAAGACGCGATCTTCTTCGAGACGCTCAGCGCCGAGGGCGGACGCGCCGTGCGCGATGGCGTGGTGACGCTGCGCGCGTGATCGTGCGGACGCCCGGCCTGCGCGCGGAAAGACTCCGGCGACGCTTGCGCGATCGCGGGCGCGCGGCGAAGATCGATACGAATTTTGCCGCGCGGGTGGGAATCACGTGAAAGTCAGAGCCGCGGTGGCGCGCCAGGCCGGCGCGCCGCTCGAAATTGCGCAGGTCGATCTCGAAGGGCCGAAGGCGGGCGAAGCGCTGGTCGAAATCAAGGCGACCGGCGTATGCCATACCGACGCCTATACGCTTTCCGGCGCCGATCCGGAGGGGTTGTTTCCGTCGATCATGGGCCACGAGGGCGCCGGCGTCGTGGTGGAGATTGGCCCGGGCGTGACCACGCTCAAGCCGGGCGACCATGTGATTCCGCTGTATATTCCGGAATGCCGCAATTGTCCGGCCTGCCTGTCGGGGCGGACCAATCTCTGCACCGCCATCCGCGAGACGCAGGGGCGCGGCCTGATGCCCGACGGGACGAGCCGTTTTGCCGAAAACGGCCGCATGCTCCATCACTACATGGGGACTTCGACCTTCGCGAATTACACCGTGGTTCCAGAAATCGCGCTGGCGAAAATCCGTCCGGACGCGCCCTTCGACAAGGTTTGCTATATCGGATGCGGCGTGACCACCGGAATCGGGGCGGTGCTCAATACCGCCAAAGTGCGGGTCGGCGATCGCGTGGTGGTGTTCGGCCTTGGCGGAATCGGACTCAACGTCGTGCAGGGGGCGCGGATGGCGGGGGCGGCGATGATCGTCGGCGTCGATCTGAATCCGGCGCGGCGCGCGATCGCGGAAAAGTTCGGCATGACCCATTTCGTGAATCCCGTCGAGGTTCGCGGCGATCTGGTTCCCTATCTGGTCGATCTGACGAAAGGAGGCGCGGATTTTTCCTTCGAATGCGTCGGCAACGTGGGCCTGATGCGGCAGGCGCTCGAATGCTGCCAGCGCGGATGGGGCACGAGCGTGATTATCGGCGTCGCCGGCGCGGGGCAGGAGATTTCCACCCGGCCGTTTCAGCTCGTCACCGGACGCACCTGGAAAGGCACGGCCTTCGGCGGAGCGAGGAGCCGGCGCGACGTGCCGAAGATCGTCGATTGGTACATGGAGGGCCGGATCAATATCGACGACCTGATTACGCATACGATGCCGCTCGAGCGTGTCAACGAAGCGTTCGAGCTGATGCGTCGCGGCGAGTCGATTCGCAGCGTGGTGATTTATTGAACGGCGCGTGTTGGCGGAGAGTCGGACGATGACGGGAGCGCGAAGGTATGCGGCGGCGGCGCTGGCGGTCGCGCTGCTCTGGACTCGAGGCGCCGGAGCGCGCGACGTTCCGGCGGCCAACAGCGTTCCGATCACGCAATATCTGCGGGTTGGCGTTCGGCCGTCGTCGAAATCCGTCGACGCCTTCGTCGGCGACGATGAAGCGCATGCGGCGTATGAACTGTACGTCACGAACTTCGATAACAAGCCGCTCCGGATTGTCTCCGCGATCATCGTGGGGGCGGCGGATGGACCGGCGTTTACGCGCACGATTGACGGGATCGCGCTCGAAAAGGCGTTCCTCAAGGCTGGCGCCGGCCATCAAACGCGCGTTACTCCGATCCTCAAGCCGTCGGAAACCGGCGTGATTTTTCTCTTTCCCGATTTCGGCGCGCCCGCGCGGACGCCGGCGGCGATCGTCACTTCGCTGGACGTGGAGGCCGACGGCGCGCCCGCGACCGAGCAGCGGATTACGATTGCGCCGATCGCGGTCAAACGGGACGGCGCGGTGACGATTCGTGCGCCGTTTACCGGGGCCGACTGGCTGGCCGGAAATGGTCCGTCGGACACGTCAATCCATCGGCGGACGATATTCGCAATCGATGGCGAGCCGCGAATCGGACAGCGATTTGCGATCGATTTCGTCAAACTCGGCCCGGACGGGCGCACCTATCATGGCGACCCGAGCCGCAACGCGAGTTATTACGCCTACAACACGCCGATCGCAGCGGTCACCGACGGCAAGATCGTCGCCATGCTCGACGGCGTGCCCGACAACACGCCGGAGTCGCCAAAATTCGCGACCGAGCTGACGCTCGCCAACGTCGGCGGAAATTTTATCGCGGAAGAGATCGGCGGCGGTCGTTACGTCATGTACGCGCATCTGAAACCTGGTTCGCTCGTGGTGAAACCCGGCGATCGGGTGATCGCGGGCGAGACGATCGCGCGTCTGGGCAATACCGGCAGCTCCACCGAACCGCATCTGCATCTGCAGGTATGCGACGCGCCGTCCTTTCTCGGCGCGGACGGAGCGCCGTATGAATTTGCCTCCTTCACGCGCGAGCGCTATCGAATCGATCGCAAGGACGGCCAGCCCGTACGCTTGACAGTCGAGGGTTCGACGGAAGTGAAACGGCAAACGCCGATGGAGGATGAACTCGTCACCTTCGCGGGCGAGTGAAAGCGCGATGGCCCACGTTGCGAATTTCGGACGCGCGCGGAGCATCGGATCGCGCAATCCGGCGCGACGGCGCGGGTGCGCGCGGCGCGTTGCGATGGCTCTGATGTTGGCCGCCGGCGCCGCCGGATGTTCCCTGTTTCATCATGGCGAGTCGGCGCCGCAGCAATTCCTCGACGCGCTTAATCGGGGAAACGC
>JAJXYM010000059.1 GCA_021780585.1 Deltaproteobacteria bacterium | reverse complement strand
TTGCAGAAGGCGGCGGACGCCTCCGCTCTCGCTGGCGCTTCGTATTTGCCATCGGATGTGGTGACAGCGGAGTCGACCGCCGAGCAATACGCGAGAACCAACGGCGTAATTGGCAGCGACATCTATGCCGCACAACCGATAAACAACGACACCGAAATGGAGGTGACCGTTCAACGCACGGTGCCGTACTACTTTGCGCGGGTACTGGGATTGACCTCGGCTCCGGTCTCGGTGACCGCGATCGCCGAGGGCTCCGGGCCAACGGGCACGGTGAATTGCGGACCGGACTGTCAGGTCGCGGGAGCGACCGGCAGCGCCACCACGGCGGGCAGCGGCGCGACCGGGAGCGGGCCTCCGCCAGCGGGCGGATGCGGTACGTCAACCGGCCAGTACAACGTGTTGCCGATCGGGGTGGACAGCCAGACCGCAGGGTACTGGCAGCAGGGACAGAGCTACACGCTCAACCGGATTGACTCCAACGGCAACGGTCCGTGGGTTGACGCGCCGGGTAATTGGGGATTCGTCAGCTTGTGCGGCAATGGCGGAGGCGGCGCGGAATTGAGGTCGGCGATCGCGGGCGGCTATTACGGAGAACTCAGCATCGGGAATACGCTACAGACGGTCCCGGGCGTAAAGAATGGACCAGTGCGCCAGGGATTGGAGGGCCTGCTCGACCGCGCGCCGGGAACCGTCTCCGTGCCAACGCCGTCGTCGTTTAATCCCAGCGACCCGCGCGCCGTGATTATCCCAATGGTGGATTTCGCCGGCTGCAATGGCAGATGCGATGTGCCGATCACCGGATTTCTGGCCTACTATATCAACCTCGTGAATACGGGAACGAATTCAAACGGCATCAGTGGGGCGATCAACGGCACATTCATCGCGATGGTCGATCCCAACAGCACGCCGAGCATCAATGCGCCGTATGCGGGCGCGCAGGGCGACGTGGTGCTGATCAAGTAACCGCGCGCGCCCGCATAATCGCCGCTCGTTCATGCCCTGCGGCGATCGGACGGCGGCGCAAGTTTCACTTTCGGATTGGCGCAGTGGCGCGGGCGGCGGCCGGCGAAGACGTCGAGGATGTTGTCGACCGCCAGTTCGGCCATCCGCTGGCGCGTGCGAAAACTCGCGCTGCCGATATGCGGCGTTATCACGACATTCGGAAATTCCAGCAGCGGATCGTCGGGCGCGATCGGTTCGGTGGCGGTCACGTCGAGCGCCGCGCCGCCGATCCGTCCGGAGCGCAAGGCTTCGACCAGCGCGGCCTGATCGACGATCGCGCCGCGGGCGGTGTTGATCAGAATCGCGCCACGCTTCATCGCGCGGAATTCGTCGCGGCCGATCATGCCGCGGGTTTCCGGCGTCAACGGCGCGTTGAGCGAAATAAAATCAGCCTCGGCGAGCAGGCGCGCGAACGGAACGGCCACGGCCGCCGGGGCCGCGCCTGCTTCGCCCGCCGGGCGCTGGCGCGAGGGTTTCGCGAGCGTACGGGTGCTGCGATGGGCGGCGTAAATCACGCGCATACCGAAAGCCGCGGCGCGGCGCGCGACCGCCTGGCCGATCGCGCCAAAGCCGACGATGCCGAGCGTGGCACCCGACAGGTCGCGGCCGAGCATCAGATGCGGCGTCCACATCCGCCAGCGTCCCGCGCGGACGAAGCGATCGGCCTCGACCACGCGCCGCGCCGCGGCGAGCATCAGCGCCAGCGCCAGTTCGGCCGTGGTGTCCGTGAGCACGCCGGGAGTATGGCCAACGGCGACGCCGGCGCGGGTGGCGGCGTCGAGATCGATATTGTCGAGGCCGACGGCGAGGTTGCTGACGACGCTGAGGCGCGGGGCCTGGCGCAACAGGGCCGCGTCGATCCGGTCGCTGACCATGGTCAGCACGGCGTCGCATCCGCGGATGCGCGCGACCAGATCGCGGCGGGGCGGGGGCGCTTCGTCGTCCCATAGATCGACGCGCGCGGATTGCGCGAGGCGGCGCAGCGCCGAGTCGGCGATCGGGCGGGTGACGAAGACGTGATGGGGCTGGGGAGTTGGCGCGGTCATGGCGAGATTCAAATAACCCGGAAGCTTTGCTATACGCCACACTCGTGGACCAACAGACGGTTGACCAATTGATCACGGCGGCGGTCGCGGCGGGCCGGACGACGCTGACGGAAATCGAATCGAAGCGGGCGCTGGCGGCGGCCGGAATCGCGGTTGCGGTTCCCGAGTTCGCGGCGAGCGCGGAGGCGGCGGCCGAAGCGGCGGCGCGGATCGGATTTCCGGTGGTGATGAAGGTTCATTCGGCCGCCGTGACGCATAAGAGCGACGTTGGCGGAGTCGCGCTCAACTTGCGCAACGCCGGCGAAGTGCGCGACGCGTTCGCGCGGATGCGCCAGGCGTTGGCCGCGCGCGCGCCGCGGGCCGTGTTCGAAGGCGTCGTGGTCGAGCCGCAGGGGACGCCCGGCGTCGAGCTGATCGTCGGGATGTCGCGTGACGATCGCTTCGGGCCGATGGTGGTCGTCGGTCTCGGCGGAATTTTCGTCGAAACGCTGAAAGACACGGCGATGCGTCTGGCGCCGATCGGCGCGCGCGAAGCGCGCGGAATGATCGAGGAGTTGCGCGGCGCGGCGATACTGCGTGGGGCGCGCGGCCAGGCGCCGGCGGATCTGAACGCGCTGGCGGCGCTGATTGCGCAAGTCTCCGAACTGGCGGCGGCGCGCGGCGATATCGCCGAAATGGATCTGAATCCGGTGGTCGCATACGCCGACGGGATCGCCGTCCTTGACGCGCGAATCGTCGTTGCGCCGCAGGGCGCGCGGCGCGTCGAGACCGCGGCGGCGCTCGATCCGGAGCGGCATCGGCGGCGCGTCGACAATCTGAAGCGCTCGTTCGCGGCCAGAGTGGTCGCGGTGATCGGCGACAAGCGCGCGGGCGGCTATATGTGGCTGCGCGCGATGAAACAATTCGCCGGCAAGCTTTACTCCGTGCAAATCGATCCCAACGAAATTCCGGGGATCGAGGAGATGGGCGTCACGAACCTGAAGTCGCTGGCCGAGATCGCCGAACCGATCGATTACGCGGTGAGCGCGGTGCCGCGGCAGGTGGCGCCGCGGATTCTGCGCGACTGCGTGGAGCATCAGGTGGCGGGAATCGGCTTTTTCACTTCGGGTTTTTCGGAGACGGCGGAAGAGCTCGGGATCAAGCTCGAAAACGACTTGCGCGCGATCGCGTCGGGGTCGGATATCGCGCTGGTCGGGCCGAACTGCATGGGGCTGTACAATCCGGCGATCGGAGTCGCGAACTTTCCCGATTTGAGCGCGGGCCGCGCGGGCGACGTCTGTTTCATTTCGCAGAGCGGCACGCATTGCATCAATTTTTGTTCGCAGGCGCCCGGCCGCGGCATCCGGATCAACAAGGCCGCCTCGATTGGCAACGCGCTGATGCTCGAGGCGGCGGACTATATCGACGTGATGGCCGAGGATCCGGCGACGCGCGCGCTCGGAATGTATGTCGAGGGGGTCAAGGACGGCCGGCGGTTTTTCGAAAGCCTCGGCCGCGCCGCCGCGCGCCATCCGGTGGTGGTATGGAAGGGCGGCATGACGGAGGCGGGCGCGCGCGCGACCTTTTCGCATACGGGCTCGCTGGCGACGCCCGGGGCGGTATGGAACGCGATGGTGCGGCAGAGCGGGGCGGTCGCGGTGGCGGGACTCGACGCGATGCTGGACGCGATGGAGATGGTTGCGCGCGGGCGGGCGATGACCGGCCGGCGGATGGGGCTGGTGGCGATGACGGGCGGGCAATCGGTGGTGATTACCGACACTTTCGCCGGCGCGGGACTGGAGATTCCAGCGCTCTCGCCGGCTTCATATGAGGAGCTGGCGAGCTTCTTCAACATTATCGGCGGCAGCTTCCGTAACCCGCTCGACGCGGGCGGCACGATCGGCGGCGGAGGGGTGGCGACCGGCAATCTCGAACGCATTCTGGAGATTCTCGATCGCGACTCGGTAATCGACGCGATCGTGCTGGAGGTCGGCACGGGCCTGCGCGCGCAACGCTGGGCGGCGCATGAGGACGAGTTGACCGGGTTGCTCGACAAGCTGGCGGAGTTTGCGCGCAAGTCGCTCAAGCCGTTCGTTCTGATCATGCATCCGGCGCATCTGGAGGAGCTGGTCGCGAAGGGCAAGCGGCTGGCGCGGGAACGCGGCCTGGTGGTGTTCGACAGTTTCGAACGGGCGGCGGCGGCGATGCGCGTTTCGTACGACTACTGGTCGGGGCGGGCGGCGCGCGGCGACTGACGGCCGGATCAGCGCGGCGGAGCGATCACAGTCAGCATCGAATGGCCGGCGTCGCCGTCGAGAACCGCGAGCATCCGGCCGTTGGGCGACCAGCTCATCAGGAGCGGTCCGCGCGCCAAACCCGACGCGAGCAGGAACGCCTGGCGGGCGGGATACGAATAATCGATCAGCATCCGGAACGGCCCGCGCGGACTCGGCGTGAAGAAATCGATCGCGGCGTCGTCACTCGCCTGCGTAAAGACCATCGCGGCGTTCGCGAGCATCGCGGCCGTGGTCCCGAAACCAAGCGAATTGATCGTGATTTGCGAAGCGATCGGGCTGAAGAGCGCGATTTCGCCCTTGACGTTGCCGTTGGGACGCTCCACCGCGCGCCGCCATGAAAGTTGATTGTCGCCCAGGACGACGAGCGTGCCGTCGCTGGCAAAGGCCGCGGCCGTCGAGGCGATGGCGACGACACGGGTCGCGCCGCTCTTGAGATCGTAACGAAATGTGCCGGGCGATCGGTTGAGGCCGACCGGCCCCGCATAGAGCAGCGCCGCCGAATCGGGCGACCATCCCAGGACGTTGACCGGCACGCGCGGCCCATAGGAAGCGCAGGCCTGTGAATGCAAATCGACGATCACGGGCAGCGCGTCGGGTCCACCCGTCGTCGCGGCGAAACGCCGGTCGGGACTGAAGGCGATCCGGCTCATCGGACACTTGATTCGATCGAGATGCGTCACCGCGCCGAGACCGGTGATGTTGATCAGATAAAGCCCGTCGGGTGGTGGCGGCGGAGCCGGCGCGGCGCGCAGCGTCAGGGCGAGCGTCGAATTGCTTATCCAGGTGAGCGCGGCGAGGGTGAATTCGCCGTCGAACGTCGCGATCGGGGCGCCCTTGCTTTCGGCGATTACGTTGGCGATCACGACTTCGAGCCGATTTGGATTGGCGGCGGCGACGAGGGTCGCGATTTCGGCGCCGTCGGGACTGGCGGCGATCTGGATGATGCGGCCGTCGCTCGCGAGCGGTCCGAAGTCATGGCCGATTTGCCGGCTCGTGTCGAGTTTGTCGCCGCTCAGGGCCACAACCGTCGCGCGATCGCCGATTCGGCCGGCGACGCCGATCGCGCTGCCACGCAGCAGCCACATCGGGTCCCATCCGGGCACGGGCGTGAAGCCGGGCGGCATCGCGACCGCGCCGGGGATCGTGATGCCGCTGGTGATATCGAGCGTG
>JAJXYM010000028.1 GCA_021780585.1 Deltaproteobacteria bacterium | reverse complement strand
TCCGCAAGGCCTGAATATTATTTTCACTATCGCGCTGGCGGCGAATTATTACCATCAGCCCGACCTGGCGGCGCGGATTCTCGGCGCGACCGTCAATCCGCGCCAGATTTTCCAGGAGCCGGAGGTGATGGCGCGGCTGCAGGCGGGACAGCTCGACGCGAGCTCGGCGTACGCGACCGAGCCCGCCGCTTACGGCCTGCCGTTTATCACTTTGCCCGCCGCGATCAATCTGGGCGACGCCGCGCTCGAATCGGATTATCGCCATGCGGCGATCGCGCTCGACGGTAAAACGCATCATCCGGCGCCGCTGATTTTTTACGCCGCCGCGCTCGCCGCCGCGCCTCACCCCGCGCTCGCCGCGCGCTTCGTCCGATGGCTGGGCGGCGCCGACGCGCGCGCAATACTCGCACGCTATCATTATGATGGTCCGGGCGCCGCGATTCCGCTCACGCCCTGAAGCGCAATGCGATCGAAATGGATCAATCGGCTGGCGTTGGCGGCGTTCGCGATCGCGCTGCTCTATCCCCTCGCGGGTCTCGCCGCGCGGGTCGGACCGTGGCGCTGGGACGGCGGTATTCCCGGTTCGACGGGCGCCGCGGTGCGCGTCTCGCTCGCGCTGACCGCGCTGGCGATCGCGATCGTAATCGCGATCGGCACGCCGGTCGCATGGTACCTGGCGCGTCACGCCGGTCGCGATCGGATGCTGTGGGAGGCGGCGGTGTTGATTTCCGTCCTGATGCCGCCGCTGGCGCTGGGCCTGCTGCTCTCGCTCGCCTACGGTCCGGCGAGCGCGATCGGCGGCCTGCTGATGCGGCTGGGCGTGCCGGCGAGCAACAGCGCGACCGCTTTCGTCGTGACCCAGGTTTACGTCAGCGTCGGCTACTATATCGTCGCGGCGCGCGCCGCGATCGCCGCCGTCCCGCGCGAGCTCGAACAGACCGCCGCGTTGCTCGGCCTTGCGCCGGCGGCGGTGTTCCGCCGGGTCACGTTTCCGCTCGCGCGGCTGGGACTCGCGGCCGCCGTCAGTATCGCGTGGGTGCGGGCGCTCGGAGAATTTGGCGCGGTGATCGTAACCGCCTACTATCCGGCGGGTATTCCCGTGCAAATCTGGGTCAATCTGCAGACCGCCGGGATGCCGGCGGTGATGCCGCTGCTGGTGATTTTTCTGCTCACCGCGCTGCCGCTGCCGTGGTTGGTCCATTTGCTGGCGCAAGCGCACGATGCTTGACGCGCGGATTCTCAAGGCGCGCGCCGATTTCACCGTCGACGTGCAGATCCGGCTCGCGGCTGGCGAACGGCTCGCGATCTTCGGCGCTTCGGGCGCGGGCAAGAGCACGATTCTCGGCTGTATCGCGGGGGTGGAAAGTCCCGACGCCGGCGAAATCCGGCTCGGCGCGACGACGCTCTATCCGCCGCCGCTTGCGCTGCATCGCCGGCCGCTCGCCTATCTGACGCAGAAAGACCTCCTGTTTCCGCATCTGAGCGTGAGCGAAAACGTCGGTTTCGGACTCGCGAACGGCGCCGTTGACCGCGGCGCGCGCTGGATCGCGGAGCTGCGCGAGCGTCTGGGTCTCGCGGCGATCTGGAACAATCGCGCGGCGAAGATTTCGGGTGGGGAGGCGCGTCGCGTCGCGCTCGCGCGGATGCTGGCGCGACAGCCGCCGCTGGTGCTGCTCGACGAGCCGTTCGTCGCGCTCGACCGTCCGTTGATTCGCGAGCTGACGGCGGCGCTCGACGAATGGCAGCGGCGACTCGGCTTTATCCTGATCGCGGTGGACCATCGCGCCGAGATTCTCGCGCGGCTCTGTCCGCGCGTGGCGGCGATCGAGCGCGGCCGGATCGTGCAGCAGGGTGATTGGGACGCCGTCGGCGCCGCGCCCGCGACCGCGTCGCTCGCCCGCCTGCTGGCGACGGCGTAAGTTGCGCGCCGGTGAATCCGTACTCGCAGGCGCGCCGACGAGCGATCGCGTCTAGCCTTTGGGCAGGCCGAGCACCCGTTCGCCGATAATGTTGTGCTGAATCTGGTTGGTGCCGGCGTAGATCGTCGGCCCGCGCGCCGCCAGCATCCGCAGCGACCATTTACCGCTATCGACCGCGAACGGCGCCTCGAAATCCATCTGGCTGTACGGCCCGAGCAGCTCCATCGCATAGAGCGCGACCGCCAGACCCAGTTCGGTGCCGCACAGCTTCATCAGCGAGCCTTCCGGCCCGGGCGGAATCCCCTTGAGCTGGCGGGTCAATTGCCGATAGGCGGTGTACTTGAGCGCGACCGCCTCGGAGGCGAAGCGGGCGATCCGCTGGCGCACGCCGGAATCGTCCCAGGCGGTGGCGCCGTTGCGCGGAATCCGCCGCGCCAGCTCGGCGAGTTCGCGCACCTGCTGGGTCACGCTTTCGCCGTAGTTTCCCGACCGCTCGAACATCAGCGTGGTGATCGCGACCTGCCAGCCGTTGTTCTTTTCGCCGACGATATTGGCCTTCGGGACGCGCACGTCCTCGAAGAAGACTTCGTTGAAGCCGCGGCCGCCGGTCATCTGCACCAGCGGGCGCACCGTGATTCCGGGGCTGTGCATATCGACCAGCAGGTAGCTGATCCCCTTGTGCTTGGGCGCCTCGGGATCGGTGCGGACCAGCAGGAAAATCCAGTCGGCAAACTGCGCCATCGAGGTCCAGACCTTCTGGCCGTTGACCAGAAAGTAATCGCCGTGGTCCTCGGCGCGGGTTTTGAGCGAGGCGAGATCGGAGCCCGAGCCGGGTTCCGAATAACCCTGGCACCAGACTTCGTCGGCGCGCAGAATCGCCGGCAGATGGCGGTTTTTCTGCGCGTCGGTGCCCCAATGCATCAGGGTCGGGCCGAGCAGGCTGATGCCCATGCCGAGGAACGGTTCGATCAGGTCCAGACGCGCCAGCTCCTCGCGGAAAATCTGACGCTCCATCACGGTGGCTCCGCGCCCGCCGTATTCCTTCGGCCAGTGGACGGCGACCCATCCGCCCTCATTGAGGCGCTTGTGCCAGCGCACCCGGGCTTGCCAGTCCTCGTTGCCGCCGTCGTCGAGCGGGCTGCGCCCGGAGGGCGCGTACTGGCGATTTTTCTCCAGCCAGCCGCGCACCTCGGCGCGAAAGGCTTCGTCCTGGGGGCTGTAGTTGAAATCCATATAGTCCGCATTCCGCCGGCGCAGGTCGTCCGGGCCTCGATCAATTCAATCGCTTTCGGACGCCGCGATTGTCAAGCGTTTAAGCCGGCGTCCGACCATTCAGGCGCGTCCGGTCAGGCGCGCGCGCTCGAGCACCGCCTCATAGATACGCGCGGTGGCGGCGTCGATCAGAATGCCGCCCGCTCCGGCCGCGCCGGCTCCGCCCTTCTCGGCGGCGTAATAGGCTTCGCACATCCGCCGGGCCACGTCGATTTCATTCGGGGTCGGCGCGAAGACGTCGTTGGCGAGTTCGATCTGGCTCGGGTGGATCGCCCATTTGCCGACCGCGCCCAGCGTCGCCGCCCAGACCGCGTCGCGCCGGTAGCCGCCGGGGTCGCGAAAATTGGCGAAGGGACCATCGATCGCGTCGATTCCGGCGGCGCGCGCCGCCACGATCATCCGGCCGCGGGCGAAATGCCACAGGTCGCCCGGATAACGATTCGGCTCGGTCGCCTCGGTCAAACCGGCGCGCACGCCCTGGCTGGCCGACAGATCGCCGAAGCCCAGGATAATCGCCTCCAGCCGCGGCGAGCAGGCCGCGATCTCCTCGACCCGCGCCAGCGCCGCCGTCTCCTCGATCAGCGCCTCGAGGCCGATTCGGCGCTGGAGGCCGAGCTTGGCTTCGAGTTGCGCGAGCAGCGTATCGAAGAACCAGACGTCGCGCGGGGCCTTGACCTTGGGCAGGATAATGATGTCGAGTTTGGCGCCGGCGCGCTCGACCACTTCGATCACGTCGTCGTGGGCCCATTTGGTTTCGGCGGCGTTGACCCGGACCGCGCGCAGCTTGCGGCCCCAATCGAGGTCGTTGAGCGCCGCGATCACGTGGGCGCGCGAAGCCTCCTTGAGCGCCGGCGCGACCGCATCCTCGAGATCGAGGAACACCAGGTCGGCGTCGCTGGCGACCGCCTTTTCGATCATTTTCGGATTCGAACCGGGCACCGAAAGTTCCGAACGCCTGAGACGCACCGCCATGATCTTTCTCCGCTGAGGGCTAATCTTCCGCCCGCGTGATCCCGAGTTCGGCGAGAATTTCCGCGCCATGCTCGCCCAGCATCGGCGCGCGCGACCGGATTTCGGCGGGGGTGCGCGTGAGCTTGATCGCGGGACCGGCGATCGTCAGCGCCGGATTGTCGCCGGGCGGCTGGACTTCGACCAGCATTCCGCGGGCGCGCGCGTGCGGATCCGCGAAAATCTCCCGCGCCGTGTTCACCGGGCCGACGGGAACCTTGCCGCCCAGCGCGGCGACGATTTCGCCCGTCGATCGCGCCGCCGTCCAGGCGCGAATCAGGTCGCGCACGAACTCGCCGTTGGCGACCCGCCGCGGATTGCTGCGCGTGCGATCGTCCGCGATCAGCTCCGCGCGGTCCATCGCGCGGCATAGCGCCGCCCATTGATTATCCGTCGGCGCCGCGATCGCCACCGCGCCGTCGGCCGTGGCGAAAATATCGAAGGGCACGATAATCCGGCTTGAGTTGCCGCTCGGAGCGATCGTCTTGCCGGTCAGGGACCACGTGTAAACGATCACTTCGCACAGGGCCAGCACCGCGTCGTACATCGCGACGTCGAGGAACTGGCCCTTGCCGCCGACCCGCGCGGCGTGAATCGCCGCGACCACGCCCAGCGCCGCGAGCGTGCCGGGATAGATATCGCCGACCCCGGCGCCGCAGCGGAAACCTTCGCCGCCCGCCGGACCGCTCATCCCGACCAGCCCGCCCATGCATTGCGCGACGATATCGAACGCCGGCCAATCCGTATACGGACCACGCCCGGTGCGCGGATCGCCGAAGCCGCGCACCGCCGCATAGACCAGCGCCGGATTGCGCGCGCTCAGCGTCTCGTAACCGATTCCGAGCGCGTCCATCACGCCGGCGCGCGCGTTCTCGACCACCGCGTCAGCCCGCTCGATCAATTTGAACAGCGTCGCGCGCCCCGCGTCGCTTTTGAGGTCGAGCACGATACTGCGTTTGTTGCGATTGATACTGGCGAAATACGGCGAATAATCGCATCCCGCCCGATCCGGAAACGGCGGCCCGAGCGTCCGCGCCATGTCGCCGTGCGGCGGCTCGACCTTGATCACGTCGGCGCCCAGATCGGCCAGCAGCATCGTGCAGTACGGTCCCGCCAGCGCCTGCGTCAGATCGATAATCCGCACATCCGCGAGCGGACCCGTACGCGCGGGCGTCATCGGCGGCGCTCGGCGCCCCGCGCGCGCCAAATCGAATCGGATGAATCCGCTGTCGTCATGGCGAAACCGGCCCCCGCCGCCGCTGCGTTCAACTACCAGACCCCGCCCAATTCTTCAACCGGAGCGCCACGCA
>JAJXYM010000326.1:1150-5539 GCA_021780585.1 Deltaproteobacteria bacterium | reverse complement strand
GAATTTGCAACGTGATGTATTTCTGCGATCGCTGCAACGCTCCCGTGCGGCTCGGCGTGAAGCGCGCGGCCGACGGCGCGCGCTCGCGCAGCTGCCGGCGTTGCGGCGAAACCCTGGGTAACGACTGATGGCGGACGAGCGGAAAAGCGAAAAGTCGGGCAAGAGCCGGCGCGAACGCGCGGGTCAGGGCGCGGCGCCGGGCGTGGTCGAAACGGCCGCTCCCGAAACCCCCGAGGCGAAGCTGCCGGCGCGGCTGAGACTCAGGTACGAAAGCGAAATCCTGCCGGCGCTGATGCGCGACCTGAAGATTACGAACACGATGCGCGCGCCCCGGCTGGACAAGATCGTGATCAACATGGCGCTGGGCGAGGCGCGCGAGAACGTGAAGATTCTCGACGCCGCCGCCGACGAACTGCGGCAGATCACCGGACAAAAGCCGGTGGTGACCCGCGCGCGCAAGGCGATTTCGAACTTCAAGCTGCGCGAAGGGATGCCGATCGGCGTGATGGTCACGCTCCGGCGCGAGCGCATGTGGGAGTTCTTCGACCGGATGGTGAATGTCGCGCTGCCGCGCGTCCGCGACTTCCGCGGAGTCAGCGACAAGGCTTTCGACGGCCGCGGCAATTATTCGCTCGGCCTGCGCGAGCATACGATTTTCCCCGAGCTCAATCTCGACAAGGTCGAGAAGGTCAAGGGAATGACGGTGTCGATCAAGACCACGGCGGCGAGCGATTTCGAGGGGCTGACGCTGTTGCGCGCGCTCGGGATGCCGTTTCGGGGCGCCAGCGGCGAGCGCGAGGGCGCGCCGCGGACGGAATAGGAACGGGACAAGATGGCCAAGACGTGTCTGCGGGTCAAAGCGGCCCGGGAGCCAAAATTCAAGGTGCGCGGCTATAATCGCTGTCCGCTATGCGGGCGGGCGCGGGCGTTCTTCCGGCGCTTCCGGATGTGCCGTTTGTGTCTGCGCAAGAATGCCCTCAAGGGCGCCCTGCCGGGCGTCGTCAAGGCGAGTTGGTAGGCGCCGCGGCGCGAGGATAGAAAGAATGTCGCAGACTGATCCGATAGCCGAACTGCTGACCCGGATTCGCAACGCGATGCAGGCGCGGTACAACCAGGTCGAAGTGCCCCACTCGCGCGTGCGCGAGGCGATTTGCCGGGCGCTGCTGGCCGAGGGGTTTCTCGCCGGCGTGGAGGTGACGGGCGAGGGCTACAAGAAAAAGCTCGCGCTCGGACTGCGCTATTCGGCGGCGCGCGAACCGGTGATTCGCGGTATCCAGCGGGTCAGCCGGCCCAGTCTCCGGCGCTATGCCGGGGCGAAAACGATGCCGAAAGTGTCCGGCGCGATGGGGATGCATATCGTCTCGACGCCGCTCGGCGTGATGACCGATCGGGCGGCGCGGCGCAAGAACGTTGGCGGCGAAATCCTGCTGAGGGTTTGGTAAGGCGATGTCGCGGATAGGAAAATTGCCGATCGTGCTGGAGCGGGGCGTCAAGGCGACGCTCGCCGACGGGGCGATCCGGATGGAAGGCCCGAAGGGCAAGCTCGAAGCGCGGGTGCATCCGGGCTTCACGCTCGAAATCGCCGACGGCCGGATCCTCGTCAAGCGTCCCGGCGACAGCGCCGAACAGCGCGCGGTGCATGGCCTGATGCGCAAGCTGGTGGCGAATATGGCCGAGGGCGTGAGCAAGGGCTTCACGCGGGTGCTGGAGATCAACGGCGTCGGCTATCGCGCCGAGGTCAAGGGCGCCCTGATCAATCTGTCGCTCGGCTATTCGCATCCGATTGTCTACCAGTTGCCGCCGGGCGTGACCGCGAAAGTCGAACGCCAGGTGATCTTGACGCTGGAGAGCGCCGATCGGCAGTTGCTGGGTTCAGTGGCGGCGGAGATCCGCGGCCTCAGGCCGCCGGAGCCGTACAAGGGCAAAGGGATCAAGTACGCGACCGAGACTATCCATCGCAAGGCCGGTAAGGCCGCCGCGGGCGGTCGCTGAGCGGCGGAACGGAAGGACCATGGATCGGGCAGAAAAACGCAAGCTGCGCCAGGGACGGGTGAGACGCAAGGTGCGCGGCACGGACGAACGGCCGCGGCTTTCGGTCTTCCGTTCGCTGCATCATATTTACGTTCAGGTGATTTCGGACGAGAGCGGACGGACGCTCGCGTCGGCGTCGACGGCGATCAAAGAGGTCGGCGCGGAATTGCCGAGCCGCAGCGGTTTGGGCGCGGCCAAGGCGGTCGGCCAGACGATCGCAAGCCGATGCCGCGAACGCGGTATCGGCGAAGTCGTCTTCGACCGCAACGGCTTTCTCTATCATGGGCGCGTCAAGGCGTTGGCCGAGGCGGCGCGCGAGGCGGGTCTGAAATTTTAGTGTCGGCAAACCGGAATCAGGTGTAACGCCGTGGCGCATCGGATTGACCCGCAAGGGTTGGATATCAAGGAAAAGGTGGTCCATATCAACCGCGTGGCCAAGGTCGTCAAGGGCGGCCGGCGCTTCAGTTTCAGCGCGCTGGTGGTGGCGGGCGACGGTCATGGACTGGTGGGTTTCGGACTGGGCAAGGCGAACGAAGTGCCGGAAGCGATTCGCAAGGGCGTCGAGCGGGCCAAGAAGAGCCTGATCCGGGTGCCGCTCAAGGAAGGCACGATTCCGCATCAGGTGCTGGGCCGTTTCGGCGCCGGACGGGTGGTTTTGCGGCCGGCGGCCGAAGGCACCGGCGTGATCGCGGCGGGCGGCGTGCGGGCGGTGGTCGAGCTGGCCGGGATTCGCAATATCCTGACCAAGCGGCTGGGCTCGTCGAATCCGCATAATCTCGTCAAGGCGACGCTGGAAGCGCTGACCGAGTTGCGCAGTCCGGCCGACGTGGCGCGGTTGCGCGCGGTGGAGACGCAGCCGGCGGCGTGACCCGGCGCGGATTTGGGAAGAGGTCGTGATGGCCGGAACGATTCAGGTCAAGCTGGTGCGCAGTCCGATCGGCACGACGCGCCGGGTGCGCGAGACGCTCAAGGGATTGGGGCTGGGCAAGGTCGGCAGTTCGCGGGTGCTGCGGGCGACTCCCGAGGTGCTCGGGATGGTGCGCCGGGTGGGCCATCTGGTGGCCGAAGTAAAGGATTAGACGGGCGGTTATGAAGCTCAACGAACTTAAGCCGGCGCCGGGTTCGACCCGCCGCAAACGGCGCGTCGGACGCGGGATCGGCTCGGGTACGGGCAAGACCGCCGGCCGCGGCCATAAGGGACGCGGATCGCGTTCGGGCGGCAACACCCCGCCGGGCTACGAGGGCGGCCAGATGCCGCTGATTCGGCGGGTGCCGAAGCGGGGCTTTCGGCGGCTGCAGGCGAACGAGGCCGCGCGCGAACGGTTCGCGGAAGTGAATATCGGCCGGCTGGGCGGTTTCGCCGACGGCGCGACGATCGATCCGGCGGCGCTGGCGGAGCGTGGAATCGCGCCGGCGGGCAAGAAGATCAAGGTGCTGGGCGCGGGTGAATTGAAGACCCGGCTGACGGTGCGGGCGCACGCCTTTTCGGCCGGCGCGCGCGAAAAAATCGCGGCGGCGGGCGGCAGCGCCGAAGTGCTCGAGGGCTGAAGCGGAGCGCGATGCTCGAAGGATTTTCAAACGCCTCGCATATTCCGGAATTGCGCCGGCGGCTGTTGTTCACCGCCGTGATGCTGATGATCTACCGGATCGGGGTGGCGGTGCCGACGCCGGGAATCGACGGCCAGGCGCTGTCGGCGTTTTTCGATCAGGCGTCGAGCACGCTGTTCGGGATGGTGAATCTGTTCTCGGGCGGCGGACTGCAGCATTTCTCGGTCTTCGCGCTCGGCATCATGCCGTATATTTCGGTCGCGATTATTCTCGACCTGCTCAAGATCGGCTGGCCCTATCTCGACGAGCTGTACAAGGAAGGCGAAGCGGGGCGGCGCAAAATCAGCCAGTACACGCGCTATGGCACGGTCGGTTTGTCGCTGGTTCAGGGCGGGATGCTGGCGTTTGGACTGGAACACGCCCAGGCGCCGAACGGCGGACGCTTCGTCTACAATCCGGGGCTGGCGTTCCTCGCGATGACGGTGATTACGCTGACCGCGGGCACGCTCTTCGTGATGTGGGTGGGCGAACAGATTACCGAACGCGGCGTCGGCAACGGCATTTCGCTGATTATCATGGCCGGGATCGTGGCGCGGCTGCCGAGCGCGATCAGCACCACGGCGCAATTCGTGCGTGAAGGCGAAATGAGCATCTTCACGCTGATTTTCATCCTGTTCGTCGCGGTTTCGGTGACGGCGACAATCGTATACGTGGAGAGCGGCCAGCGCCGTATCCCGATTCAATACGCGCGGCGGGTGGTGGGCCGGCGGGTCTATGGCGGCCAGAGTTCGCATCTGCCGCTCAAGGTCA
>JAJXYM010000326.1:0-1140 GCA_021780585.1 Deltaproteobacteria bacterium | reverse complement strand
TTCCGCCGATTTTTGCCTCGTCGGTGCTGATGTTTCCGGCGACGCTGGCGACCTTTGTGCAGCCTTTGAAGTGGTTGTCGGCCTATGTTTCGCCGGTCAGCATCGTGTATAATCTGGTTTACGTCGCGCTGATCATATTCTTCTGCTACTTCTACACGGCGGTCGCGTTCAATCCGATCGACGTCGCCGACAATCTGAAGAAGTACGGCGGGTTTATTCCCGGAATCAGGCCGGGACGGTTTACGGCGGATTATATCGATCGGGTATTGACGCGAATCACGCTGGGCGGCGCGATTTACGTGAGCGCGGTTTGCGTGCTGCCGACAATCCTGACGCAGCATTTCCATGTGCCGTTCTATTTCGGCGGCACGGCGTTGCTGATCGTGGTGGGCGTGGCGCTCGATACGGTCGCGCAGATTGAAACGCATCTGTTGACGCGCAACTATGAAAGTTTCATGCGGCGCGGCGGCGGACGCGGACGGTGACGAGTCGCGGAGGCGAGGCGTGCGGCTGGTGCTATTGGGCCCTCCGGGGGCCGGCAAGGGAACGCAGGCGCGGATGCTTGAGGGGAAACTCGGCGCGCCGCAGGTGGCGAGCGGGGACCTCTTGCGCGCGGCGGTCAAGAATCGCACCGCGCTCGGACTCGAGGCCCGCCGGTTCATGGATAAAGGCGCGCTGGTCCCGGACGAACTGGTGTTGAAACTGATCGAAGAGCGGCTGAATCAGCCGGATGCGCGCGAGGGTTTCATCCTTGACGGCTTTCCGCGCAACGTCGCGCAGGCCGAAACGCTGGCGCGGATGCTTGCGAGGCGTGGCGAGGCGCTCGACAAGGTAATCGCGCTGATCGTGCCGGACGCGGAGATCGTGAAACGGATTTCGGGGCGGCGGACCTGCCGTAATTGCGGCGCGATGTACCATCTGATTTACGATCCGCCGCGCAATGTGGGCGTATGCAACGAATGCCACGGCGAACTCTATCAGCGCGAGGATGACGCCGAGGACACCGTGCGGGCGCGTCTCCGGGTGTATGCGGAATCGACACGCCCACTGCTGGAGCATTACGGCGGCTTGGGGCTGCTCGCGGAGATCGACGGAATCGGCGCGGCCGAGGAGATCGAGCGGCGGATTCTGCGCGCGCTC
>JAJXYM010000215.1 GCA_021780585.1 Deltaproteobacteria bacterium | reverse complement strand
GACCGGCGCGCGCCACGGTGAAGTATCACGCCGCCGTCACGGGTTCATGCGAAATTGCTATTTCGTGGTCGCGCCGGTGGATTCGGCGACCAGCTCCGACAGATCGCGCACGCGCATCTTGTCTTCGAGCGAACGCGACTTCACCGCGTCCTCCATCATCGTCATGCAGAACGGGCATCCAACCGCCATCGTCTCCGGATCGGCTTCGTTGATCTGATCGAAGCGCGTCTGATTGATGCGCGTGCCCTCTTTTTCTTCCTTCCACATGCATCCGCCGCCCGCGCCGCAACAGAACGTGCGGTTCTTCGACAGGTCGATATCTTTGACCTTCGCGCCCGGGATCGCCTTGAGCGCCGCGCGCGCGCCGTCCCATTTGCGGTTATGGCGCGCCATGTAACAGGGGTCGTGATAGGTCATGCGCTGATCGATCGGCTTGTTGGGCTTGAGCCGGCCGGCGCGAATCAGCTCATCGATAAATTCCGCCTCGTGCATCACCTCGACATTCTCAAGGCCGAAGTCGGGATATTCGTTCTTGAGATTATGGAAGCAATGGGGGCATTGCGTGACGATACGCTTGGGCTTGTAGCGATTGATGGTCTCGACGTTCTGTCCGGCGACGGTCGCATAGAGATATTCGTTGCCGAGCCGCCGGGCGGGATCGCCCGTGCACATCTCCTCGACGCCGAGGATGCCGAAGCGCACGCCCGCCTGCTTCATCAGGCCGGCGAACGACCGACTGACGCGCTGATTGCGCTCGTCGTATGACCCGGCGCATCCGACCCAATAGAGCACGTCCATCTCTTCGGGCTTTTCGACCTCGGCCATTTGCGGAATGTCCAGCCCTTCGGCCCAATCCGCGCGCTTTTGCTGCGCGAGGCCCCACGGATTGCCCTGGTTCTCGATACCCTTGAAGGCGTTGGTCGCCTGCTGCGGAAACTTCGACTCCATCAGGGTGAGATAACGCCGCATATCGACGATCCGCTGAATATGCTCGATACCGACCGGGCAGCCCTCTTCGCACCATCCGCAAGTCGTGCATCCCCAGACGGCAGCCTCGGTCGCGACTTCGGTAATCATGTCGGGACCGGCATATTCGGGCGCGGCGGTTTCCGCCGACGCTTCGCCGCCGTTGGCGGAGGCGCCGAGCCCCGCGAGCAAAACCGGCGCTTTATCGAGCAGATGCTCGCGTTGAGAGATCACGAGGAATTTCGGATTGAGGGTCTTGCCGGTGTTGACCGTCGGGCAGTTGATCGTGCATCGCCCGCATTCCAGGCACGACGCCATGTCCAGCAACTGCTTCCATGAGTACTGCTCGACCTGGGAAACGCCGAAAGTCTCGGCATTCTCGAAATCCTTGATCGGCGCGAGCCGTCCACGCGGCTTCAGATTGCGGAAGTAAAGATTGACGGGAGCGAACAGGAAATGGCGCAGCTTGGTGAACGGCAGACAGAAGAGCAGGCCGTAAACCAACAGGACGTGAAACAGCCAGAGGTAGCGATGGAACATCACGCCGGCGCCGAGCGCGCCTTCGATCAGGCCGAGATTCCGCCCGATGTAAGCCCATTCGACGAAGTTCGGCGGATTGGCGTTGATGCGCGCCCCCTCAAGCATCAGGCCGGTAAGCGGCACGAGCGCGAGCAGCGCCAGCGGCAGCCAGTAGCCGACGCGATTTTCCCAATTGTCGCGCAATTTCTCCGGCGCCGGTTGATTCAGCAGGGTCGGTTTGCGAATCCCCCGCCGCGCTCCGGCCGCGACCACGCCGACGATCAGCAGCAGGAAGCAGGTGTCCATCACGGCTTTGAAGACGTGATAAAAATCGCCGTAGAAGAAATAAAGATGGACGCCGAAGTATTCCAGGAACAGGCGGATATCGTCGTTGACGAAGATGATGCTGGTGCCGATAAACAGGCCGATGAAGGCGACCAGAAAGATGTAGTGCATCCAGCCCCAGGTCTCGCGGCCGAGGAAGCCCTGGCCCACGCCGTCGCGAAACGCCATGAACAGACGCCGGCCGGGCTGATCGAAGCGGCTGTCGGCGGTCGCCGCGCCCATCCGGATCATCCGATACCAGCGCATCCCCACCCAGATGAAGGCCGCGGTCAGCGGCAGCAGCATCCCATAAAGGAAAACGACGAAAATCGCCGGGACGTTCCAGAGGATTTCGCGAGTGACTGCCTGATTCATGCGACGCTCCTCGCTGGTCGGTATCGGTCGGCGAGGCCGACGACGCCGGGACCAGCGCTTCTCCAGATGCGTTTTAGAGAGGCGCGGCGGCAAATTCAATCTGCCGGTCGCGCGCCGCGCCGCCGTGGATTAGCCGGCGCGGCTTTTCCCGCGCGCCACGCCTAATCCCCGCGCGCGGGGCGGCGCGTTCCGCCGCCGCTTTTGCCGGGTCCGCGGACGCATAATTTTTGCCATCCGCGCGCGCGGCGTTTTGGCGTATACTCCCGTCGGCCGCAATGGCCAAATCGACCATCCGGGGACGGCTTGATGAACGGGGAACGTGGCGCGACTACTCGAACCTTCGGCGATCTGGTGCTGGGCTGGCGCAAACCGCTGGCGGCGATCCTGCTCGCGATTACACTGGTGATGCTTTACGGCGCGACGCGGGTGCCGATCGCGACGCATTTCGAGGACTTCTTCCCCGCCACCAATCCCAACGTCCTGCTCTATCGCCAATACCGGCGCCATTACGGCGGCGCGCAGACGCTGGTCCTGATGCTCAGGGTCAAGGACGGCGACATCTACAATTACAAGACCCTGCAAAAGATCCAGGACCTGACCCGCGCGATCGACAAGCTGCCCGGCGTCGATCACAACGAGGTCTTTTCGCTGGCCTCCTACCGGCTGCTCTACGCCAAGGCCCTCCCCGGCGCGCTGGTGTCGTCGCCCTTCATGTATCCGAATATCCCGCGCAACGACGCCGAGCTGGCGGAACTGCGCAACGCCGTGATGACCCATCGCAAGGAGGTCTCCGGCTTCGTCACCACGGACGACAAGGGCGCGTTGATTATCGCGAGCTTCAATGAAGGCGGGATGGACTATAAGGCGCTGTTCGACGGCGTTCAGGGGCTGATCGCGAAATACCGCGACGCCAACACCAGCTTCTACGCGAGCGGCGCGGTGATGTTCGCGGCGTGGGGCTACCATTACCTGCCGCGGCTCGCGCTGATTTTTCTCGGCTCGATCGCGATCATGCTGATCGTGTTGTTCCTGAGCCTCGGCCGGCGCACCGGATGGTGGGCGCCCGCGCTTACCGGCGTCTGCTCGGCGATCTGGGGCCTCGGCTTCGTCGGCCTGATGGGCTTCAACTTCGACCCGGTGATGCTGGTGATTCCGCTGATCCTGACCGCGCGGGACCTGAGCCACGGAATCCAATGGCACGGCCGCTATTACGACGTGCTCGACCGCACCGAGGACCATTGGCAGGCCTGCGCGCGCACGGCGGACCTGATGATCGGACCGGGCCTGCTCGCGGTAATCGCGAATATCGCCGGAATCGGATTTCTTTTCGTCGGCCATATTCCCGTGCTCAGCCAGATCGGCTACGGCGGCGCGGTATGGCTCGGCGCGAGCCTGGCGATGGTTTTCGTCTTCCAGCCGATCCTGATGAGCTGGCTGGCCCGGCCGCGCCTGCGGGAGCATAGCTGGCTGGTCAAAACCAGCCATCCCGATCGCCCCTCCGCCTATCATTCGCTGGTCGATTGGCTGACGCGGATTCCGACCACGCCGGGCGCGCTGCGCGGCGGGCTGATCGCGATCGGCGTGGCGTTCATGATTTTCGCGGTGGCCTCGATGCGGCGGACTCCCGTCGGCTACCAGGTCGCGGGCACGCCGATTTACCGCCCCGACGCCAGGGTGAATCGCGACACCGCCGAAATCGGCCGCTTCCTGCCCACCAATTTCGCCTGGGTGGTGATCGAGACGCCCAACTATCCGAGTCCCGTCTCGACCGTCGCGGTGCCGACGCTCAGGCTCGCCGACGACCTGGCCGACTATCTGCTCGCCCGCGGCGACGCGCTCGCCGTGATCGGTTTCGCCGGAATCGCGACCAAGCCGATGAACCAGCTTCTGCATAACGGCTCCCCGAAATACATGGCGCTGCCGGACAGCGACCTGCTGAGCGCGGAGCTGTGGGGCTTTTTCTTCAGCGGCACGGCGCCCGACGAGGTTTACAACTTCTTCGCCAACTCGCCGAACATGACCAACACCTGTATCCGGATTCTCCTGCCCGACCATAACTACGCCACCCTGCGCCGCTTGCGCGGCGACCTCGACACGTTCGTGGCCGTGCGCCTCAAGGGCGATCCGAAGCTCGACAAGGTCAAAATTCGCTATCTGGGCGGCGAGGGCGGCCTCTATCTGGCCAGCGACGAAGCCGCGCCCGCGCTGAATCGCGCCAACCTGTCTCTGGTGCTGGGCGTGATTCTGCTCGCCTGCGCAATCTATTTTCGTTCCTTGATGGCGGGACTGCTGTTCGCGATCGCGGCCGTGATGGCGAATTTCGGCGCCTTCCTCTTCATGATCAATCAGGATATCGGCCTGACGATCGACACCATCCCGGTGGTTTCGCTGGGCCTCGGCCTGGGGATCAATTTCGCGATCTACGCGATCGCGCGGATTCGCGACGAGGCGATCGGCGGCGCGCCGCTGGACGAGGCGATCGCGACGGGATTGCATACGACGGGCGCGTGGGTGGTCGCGACGTTTTTCGTGATCGTCGGCGGAATCGCGCCGTGGGTCGCGTCGCCGCTGCTGTTCCATAACGAGATGAGCGTGATGCTGATCCTGCTGATGGCGGCGAATCTGCTGGTGGGGCTGATTATCCTGCCGGCGTATCTCGCGTGGCGCCGGCCGCGCTTCCTGGCGCGCTACGAAGCCGCGCTGGAAACGGCGGCGAGCCGCGGCGCGCGCGCGGCGGCTCGGCCCGCTTGATCGTAAGCGCTTGTATACAATAGAATACGACAATGTCGGAAGTGATCACGATTCGGGTCGATCGCAAGACCAGGAGCCGGCTCGAGAAACTCGCCAAGGCGATGGATCGCACCAAGTCCTACGTTGCGGCCGAGGCGATCCGCGCCTACGTTGACTTGAACGAATGGCAGATCGCCGAGATCAAGACGGCGCTCAAAGAAGCCGCCGCGGGAGATTTCGCGAGCGAGGAAGAGGTCCGGGCGGCGACGGAAAAGTGGACTCGCGGTGCGGGTTAGATGGCTCCGTCGCGCGCTCAAAAACCTCGACGAAGAGGCGGCGTATATCGCGCGTGACGATCCGCGGGCGGCGGCGCGGCTGGTTGAACGGATCGTCGCGAGCGTCGAGCGGCTGGCGGACTATCCGGCGTCCGGCCGGCCGGGCCGGGTTCCCGGCACGCGCGAACTGGTCGTAACCGATACGCCATATCTGGTTCCGTATCGCGTCCGCGGCGAGACGGTCGAAATTCTCCGGGTGTTTCACGGCGCGCGAAAGTGGCCCGGCGAGTTCTGAGGCAATCGGAACCACCGATGCGCGGCGGGCGGCGCCGGATCATATCGGCAATGAGGGCGCATAG
>JAJXYM010000307.1 GCA_021780585.1 Deltaproteobacteria bacterium | reverse complement strand
GTCATCATCTGGCGATTGCACCACGCGAAATTGGCCGCCGCCGCCATCGCGGACAGATACGCCTGACCCTCCTGCGAGAGGATCGGCGCGCAGGCGAGCTGCCGATCGGGCAATCTGATCGCGTAGCGATCCATCGCCTTGCCGATCGTCCGCAGATAGTCGTCGCAGGTCTGATGGCCCAGGCCGCGCGATCCCGAATGAATTATGATGGTCACGTTTCCCGCCGTGAGGCCAAGCCGCTCCGCCTCCTTCGGCAGATAGACTTCGTCGACGCGGCCGAGTTCCAGGAAATGATTGCCCGATCCGAGCGTGCCAAGCTGGCGGCGGCCGCGCGCGTACGCCTCGGCGCTGAGCGCGTCCGGATCGGCCATCGCGAGCCGGCCGTTTTCCTCGGTATGGTCGATATCGGCGCGCGTCGCGTAGCCCTGCCGCAGCGACCATTCGACGCCGTCCCGCACCAGCCGGCGCATCTCGGCCACGTCGAGCGTGGGAATCGCGCCCTCCGATCCAAGGCCCGCCGGAATCGCGGCGAAGAGCGCGTCGGCCAGCGCGTCGGCGCGATTGGCGACCTCCGCGTAGGTGAGCTTGGTGCTGATCAGCCGCACGCCGCAATTGATGTCGTAGCCGACCCCGCCGGGTGAAATCACTCCCTCTTCGGCGTCGATTCCGGCGACCCCGCCGATCGGAAAACCATAACCCCAATGTATATCCGGCATCGCCAGCGAATAGCCCGCGATACCCGGCAGATGAGCGACGTTGGCGACCTGTTCGAGGCACGGGTCGTCGCGGATTTCGTCGATTATCGACTGGCTGGCGTAGATCCGCCCGGGCACGCGCATCCCGCCCGTGCGCGGAATCTCCCACAGGTAATCGTGAATCCGCTTCAGCTCCATCACGCCCCCCGAATTGAGCCTAATCCCGATGCGCCGCCGAATGGAACCTGCGTGCGGCGGCCGCCGTCAGGCGTCGAAAATCACGATCGCGCGCCAGCCGGCGGCGGTATGTTCGACCGTCAGGCGATGGTAGGTGACGGCCTTGAGTTCTTCGTGAACTTCATGGCGGGCGCGGTCGAAGGGTTCGCCAATCAGTTCCGCTTCGATCGCTTCGTCGCGCGCGGTCACGGTCGCGTCGCGCCAGACGAAGCCGTCGATCAGGAGGAGGTTCAGCGCCCGCGCGAGCAGATCATGCATCAGGTCCGCGTCGCCCGACCCGTTCACGGCGATCCGCCGGCGTTCGCGCGGCTCGACCCGGCCGGCGTCGTACATGATTCGGCCCATCGCGACGACCGCTTCGGCGAACAGTTCCGCGCGCGAGGCGGCGGTGATTTCGATCGCGATATCGCCGGTATGTTCGAGTTCGCGGGTGGTGGCGTTGCGTTTGGTCATAATTCGCCGCTCGTGGCGCGACCTTTGCCGCCGCTCAGAAATGTTCCGGTTCGGACTCGCGCCGGTTGTCGCGTTCGAGCTGCACCGTGATGTGCCGGATATTGAATTTGCGGTCGAGCAGCGCGGCCATGTCGCACAGCACCCGATCGTGATCCGCCTCGCGCACGACTACTGCGTGCGCCGACAGCGCGAGTTCATGCGGCGTCAGACACCATACGTGCAAATCGTGAACTTCCTCGGCGCCCTTGACCGCCAGCAGGTCGCGCCGCAGCTCTTCGAGGTCGATATGCCCCGGCACCGACTCCATCAGGATGTCCACGCCGTCGCGGACCAGGCCCCACGAGCCGTATACGATCAACCCGCCGATCAGAATACTCACCGCCGGGTCCGCCACGCGCATCCCGGTGGTGTAGGCCAGAGCGCCGGCGATCAATACGCCAGCCGATCCCACCAGGTCGGACAGCACATGCACAAACACCGCGCGCACAGCGAGTCCGGATTTGCCGTCGGCCCGGCTACCCGCCGCGGTCAACCAGGCGGAAAAGCTGTTGACCGCGATTCCCGCCGTCGCAATCGCCATCATCAGGGGCGCATGGACGGCGGGCGGATGACGGATCCGCTCGACCGCCTCGATCCAGACGAAAATCACGATCGCCCAGAGGAACAGGCCGTTGAGCAGGGCGCCGAGGATCTCCGCGCGCAGATAGCCGTAAGTTTTGGCGGCGCTGGCCGGACGGCCTGAAATCCACAGGGTGAACAGACCCAGGCAGAGCGCGGCGATATCGGTCAGAACATGCGCCGCGTCGGTCATCAGCGCGAGGCTGTTCGCGTACCATCCGCCGATCAGCTCGAGCGCGAAGAACCCGACCGTGACGCCGAGCACAATCCGCAGACGGCGGCGATCGACGGCGATTCCTTCGCGATGGTTCGAATCTTTCACAAATCTTCCCGCCAGCGCGGCCGAGCGACGGACGCCGCGCGGGCGTCGCGCCTCACGGCTGGACGAACCGGGCGGACGACCGCCGCTTCACAATTCAATCATATTCGACCAGCGCGGAGCAGGTGAGCGGCGCCAGGCGCTCCCGTCCGCCGAGCGCCTTGAGCTCGATCACGAAGGCGCAGCCGACGATTTCGCTGCCCAGCCGCCGCACCAGCTTCACCGCCGCCAGCGCGGTGCCGCCGGTCGCCAGCAGGTCGTCGACGATCAGCACGCGCCGATGGCCGGCGAGTCCGTCCTCGTGCATCTGCAGCGACGCGCTGCCGTATTCGAGCTCGTAGGTTTCGTCGATCGTGCGAAAGGGCAGCTTGCCCGGTTTGCGCGCGATCGTCAGCCCCACGCCGAGCCGATATGCGACCGGCGCGCCGATAATGAAGCCGCGCGATTCGATGCCGAGCACCAGATCGACCCGGCCCAGCCACGGCTCGGCGATTTGATCGACCACCGCCGCCAGACCGCGCGCGTCGGCGATCAGCGGCGTGATATCGCGGAACAGGATTCCGGGCTTGGGAAAATCAGGGACATCACGAATCAGTTGTTTGAGTTCTTCAATCTTCATAAGAAAAGCGCGCCGCCACGACGCGTGCGCGCCCGCAGAGCATACTAATCGGCGCTGGCGCGGGCAAAGCTGACAGCGGCCGGTTGATTCGGATTCGGCAGGAAGGCGAGGGGATTTTCCGCCTGATTGCGATAGCGCACCTCGAAATGCAGATTCGGTCCGGTGGCGCGGCCGGTCGAGCCGATTTCGGCGACCTCCTGGCCGCGCGTGACGCGTTGGCCGTCGCTGACGAAATTGCGTTCGTTATGTCCATACACGGTCGAATAGCCGCCGTTGTGTTGGATAATCACGACGTTGCCGTAGCCGCGCAGACGGCCCGAATAGATCACCGTGCCCGCGCCCGCCGCGCGCACCGGGGTTCCGGCCGGCGCCGCGATATCAACGCCCTCGTGCATCGTCCCGTGACGCATCCCGAACGGCGACGAGAGCGTCCCGGCCGCGACCGGCCAGGCGAAGCTGCGCGCGCCGCGCGGCACGCCCGCCCACGGATTTGCGAATCCGAACGCGCTCCCGTAAGCAAAACGATCGGCGCCGCCGGAGGTGGGAATCGTCAGGGTCTGGCCGACGCGCAGGGCGTTGGGATCGGAAATCTGGTTCGCGCGAATCAAACTTTCGGCGCTGACGCCATAGGCGTGCGCGATACGGTAGAGCGTGTCGCCCGGCCGGACGACATAGGCGGCGGTCCGCCGCGGCGCGTAGGAAGCCGCTTGGAACCGCGGCGCGGACGGAGCCGACGGCGACTGCGCGGCGCATCCGGGGATGGCGCAGGCGGCCGCGATCGCGAGCGCCAGGCTGATTTTCAGTCGTGAATGGTTCGATCCGCTTCGCTGCGCCACGTCGCCACCACCCCTCCGACCGCCCCACCGGGCGCGCCGCATCCGCCGGCTAATCGCGGAAGCCGTGCTTGCCGGTCATCTTCACGAACCGGCATTCGCCGAAATAATCCTCATGCCACGCGCCGGCGCGCTGGCCGATGCGCACGAGGGTCTGCAGTTCGTCCTCGCCGATCGGCGCGACCAGCCGTCCCGCCGGCGCAAGTTGATCCAGCAGCGGACGCGGAATTCCCGGCATCGCGGCGGTCACGACGATCGCGTCGAACGGCGCCTGATCCAGCCAACCCTCCGAACCGTCGCCGAGCCGCAATTCGACGTTGGCGATATTCTGTCCGGCGAGGATCGCGCGCGCCCGCTGATGCAGCCCCGCGATCGTCTCGATCGAATAGACCCGCGCGCACAGTCGCGCCAACACGGCGGTTTGATAGCCCGAGCCGGTGCCGATTTCGAGCACGCGCTCGCTCCCCGCCAGCGCCGCGGCCTCGCAGATCAGCGCGACCATGTAGGGTTGCGAAATCGTTTGCGCGGAGCCGATCGGCAGGGGACCGTCGTCGTAGGCGTGTTCGGCGAATTCCGGCGGGAGAAAACGGTCGCGCGCCACCGCGCGCATCGCCGCGAGCACCCGCCGGTCGCTGATTCCGCGCCGTTCGAGTTGATCGAGCACCATCCGCTCGCGCGCCGCCATCAAATCCATCGCCGCATCACCGCGTCCGTAACTTATCCACAGGATAAGCATAGCCGCTTGTGAAGTCGCCGGATAGGCGTGCGCGGCGGGCTTCCGGCGCGCGTTTCGCGACGATCAGCGGTCCGCGCAACGCGCGATAACGCGATCGACGAGCGCCGCCGCCGCGCCCAGATAGTTGCGTGGGTCGAGCAGCCGCGCGAGCGCCGGGCGTCGCAGATGGCGCGCGATTTCGGGGTCTTCCGCGAGCACGTCAAGCAGCGGACGCGCGCCGGCGATCGCCTCGCGGCATCGCGCGGCGACGATCCGATGCGCGTGTTCGCGGCCGAGATAGGGCGCGAGGCCCATCATCACGGCTTCCGCCATGATCTGCCCGCCCGTCAGTTCCAGATTCGTGCGCATCCGGGCCGCGTCGACTTCCAGCCCGGCGACCATCGCGCGCGTATGCGCCAGGGCGCCGGAAGCGAACAGGAAGATCGCGGGCAGGGCGGCCCATTCGATCTGCCACGCGCCGCTCGCGCGCTCATGATCCGCCACGATCGCGTCGAGCAGCGCCGCCGCCTGCTGCCGGACCATCGCCGCGCACGCGAGGATATAGTCGCAGGCCACGGGATTGCGCTTTTGCGGCATCGTGCTGCTCGAGCCGCGTCCAGGCGCATATGGCTCGAACACTTCGGCCACCTCGGTCTGCATCAGCAGCTTCACGTCGGTGGCGATTTTGCCGAGCGTGCCGGTGACGAGACCGAGGAAGCATCCGGCCTCCGCAATCCGGTCGCGATGGCTGTGCCAGGCGATAGCGGGCGCGCCGAGACCGAGTTCGGCCATCAGCGCCGTCGCGACTTCGGGACCGCGCTCGCCGAGCGCCGCGAGCGTGCCGACCGCGCCGCCGAATTGTCCGACCAGCACACGCGGGCGCATCTCGGCGAGCCGCGTCTGATGGCGTCCGATCGCGTCGAGCCATCCGGCGACCTTGAAACCGAAGGTAATCGGCGTCGCGTGCTGCAGATTGGTCCGGCCCGCCATCGGCGTGTCGCGATAGCGACGCGCCAGCTCGGCCAGCGCCGCCGCGATCGCGCCGAGGTCGTCGCCGGCCAGCGCCAGCGCGTCGCGCATCTGCAGGACGGTCGCGGTGTCGGCGATATCCTGCGTGGTCGCGCC
>JAJXYM010000006.1 GCA_021780585.1 Deltaproteobacteria bacterium | reverse complement strand
GGGGTGGATCGTTCCGTATGCGATATTCAAAGGCCTGAATACGCTAAAGCGTCTGAAGCGTAATGACTTGTTCGAGAAGGTCAAGGAATATGTCGAAGGAGGGGAGTTTCCTCTTATTCGACAGACCCGTTTCGGTCTGAATGCGTTCACGCCGCTGACCGATAAATGGTATCGCCACCTGCCGATCAAGGATTGGGGCGACTTGCTCAAGGAGACCGCTCCGTATTTTGCCGATCATATTGCGCATGCGGAGGATGGCGAATACTGGTATCGCGCCGACGTGAACCGGCATGCGTCGAGCGTCAGTGTGCCGATGCTCCACGTTTCATCGTGGTACGACATCTTTGGCGAAGGAGCCCTTAATGCCTATCAGAGCATAAAGGCGAAGAGCCGATTCCAGAAAGCTCGCGATGGACAGCGGCTTATAATCGGGCCGTGGGGCCATCTGCTTCCATATAGCGTTCCCAGTTCGCGTGGGACCGGCGATATCGATTTCGGACCGGCTGCGCTGATTGATCTTAATGAGACTCTACTGCGCTGGTTTGATTACTGGCTCAAAGATGTCGAGACCGGCGTCATGGAAGAGCCTCCGGTCACAATCTTTACGCTTGGCGAGAACCGATGGCGCGGACTATCCGATTGGCCGCCGCCGAACGCGCGGCAGTCGCCGTATTTCCTGCATAGCAACAAGGGCGCTAACTCCCTTCGTGGGGACGGCGCGCTTTCAACCGCGCCTCCGGACGTGGAGGAGGCTGACGCTTTCGTTTACGATCCCGACGATCCCGTTGCGTCGCTTGGGGGCAACAATCTGGCGATCGATATCGGGGTGCAGGATCAAACGCCGGTGGAAGAGCGGAACGACGTCCTGGTCTACACCTCGGAGCCGCTCGAGCAACCGCTGGAAATTACGGGACCGGTGACCGTCGCGTTGTGGGCTTCGTCTTCGGCGATCGACACCGACTTCACGGCGAAACTCGTGGACGTACATCCGAACGGCTATGCGCAGAATCTTCTCGACGGCATCATTCGTGCGCGATATCGCGAATCGGCAAGCACGCCTCAGTTGATGGAGCCGGGGAAGCCTTACCGGTTCACGATCGATTTATGGGCCACCAGTAATGTCTTTCTGCCGGGCCACCGTATCCGGCTCGAAATCAGTTCAAGCAACTTTCCGCGCTTTGACCGCAACCTCAATACCGGTGAGGCGTTCGGCGAGGGCGTAAAGGGAATACCCGCGCGCCAGACCATCTACCATCAGAGGGATATGGCGTCTCACATTCTACTGCCGGTCATCCCGAGATAGGGGTTAGCTTCCTGTTATCAGTCCGAAAGAGCCGGTGTTAATGTATAACCGTTCGGATGTCCACCGCTGGCGATGGGCCAATTTGCCTGGCGAATCCATTGTCCGCAATCCGGCGCCATCCGTGACGACGTAGTGAGTATGGCGGACAGATCGAAGCGGCAAGGGGGTTGAGCCGCGGGGCGCCGGATAGCCTGTTCATGGCGGGAGGAGGAATTTGAACACGCCTCCCGCCATCCGGAGTTTACCGTTTTTTGAAGTTGAAGTGCTCCTCCATCCGCGCGCGAACATTATTCAGATGATCGCAATACAGATAGAAGCCGCCGTTGTAGTTGCCGTCCTGCCGGCGCTGTGACTCGCCCTCGAAGTTATAGTAGCCAGGCGTGCATTCCTGGTTGCGGCCGGTCTTGCCGCGATGCTCGATGACCTCCTGGACCCACCACTCTTCGGCGTCCCGGGTCGCGTCCATGGCCTGGCGGCCGTTGCGGCGGGCGTAATCGATGCAGGCCGCGATATGATCGCCCTGGGCCTGGAGCATATCCGTCAGATTGAACTGGAACGAGGCTTGATATCCGCCCATAATGAACAGGTTCGGATAGCCCTGCGTATGGATACCAAGTAAAGTCCTGATGCCGTCGCGATATTTGTCATTGATTTCGAGACCGCCTTTGCCCCGGATCTGGTTATAGATGCCGGTCTTCTGGACTTCGAAGCCGGTCGCGTAAATCAGCAGGTCGAGTTCGTACCCCCGGCCCTCGAAAACCGGGCCTTTCCCGGTAATCTCCGTGATGCCCTTGCCATTCGTGTCGACCAGATGGACATTGGGCCGGTTATAGGTCGGCAGATAGTCGTTGTCGAAGCACGGGCGCTTGCACATGAACATGTACCACGGCTTGAGCGCCTCCGCCGTCTGTTGGTCCTTGACGATCTCCTCGACGCGCCGGTGGATCCGCATCATGTAATCGATGTTCGCGTTCTCTTGCCGGCGGATATTCTCCTCGCGGGACATCGCCGCGAACTTCGCCTTCTGCTCGTCGCTCATTTGGGGCTGCATCCGCGCGAGCGCTCGGCGTTCGGCTTGCCATCCGGGCTTGAGACGGCGCGCCCAATTCGGATCGGTCGGCCAGTCGTCCCGGAAATCGATCGAAGAGGGCGTGCGCTGAAATACGTATAGCTCCTTCGCCGCGGCGCCGAGACGGGGTATCGCCTGAACCGCCGAGGCGCCCGTGCCGATGATGCCGACGACCTTGTCCGCCAAACCCGACAAATCCGGCCGGGTGTACTCGTAGTCCCATCGCGAAGTGTGAAAGGAATGGCCCTTGAAGGACTCCATCCCCTTGATTTTGGACAGTTTCGGCTTGGAGAGCGTGCCGTTTGCGCAGATCACGAACCGCGCGCGCATATGGTCGCCCCGGTCGGTCGTAATGCGCCACATCTGTTCGGATTCGTCCCAGACCGTGGCCGTGACCGTGGTCTGAAAGACCGCCAGTTCGTAAAGGTTGTAATGTCGCGCGATCGCCTGGCAGTGGGCGAAAATTTCGGGGCCTTTTGCGTAATGGTTCCTGGGTACGTAGTCCAATTCGTCGAGCAGAGGCAGATAATCGTAGGCGGGAACGTCGCAGGCCGCTCCCGGATAGCGATTCCAGTACCAGGTGCCGCCGACGTCCACGCCGCGCTCGACGATACGGATGCTCTTAACGCCGTACTCGCGCAGCCGCGCGGAGGTCAGCAGGGCGGAGAAGCCTCCGCCGATGAACAGGCACTCGACCGTATCGTTGATCGGCTCGCGCGGCGTGATTTCGCCCGCGTGCGGATCGACCTCATAGCGCGCGAACTCCCCGCTGAGGTCGGAGGTGTACTGCCCGGTGCCTTCGGGCCGATATTCCAGCCGAAGGTCGCGCTGCTCGGCGAATTTGCGTTTGATGTCCTCGTAGTACGCTTGCGCCCGCGGGGATTTCGCGCCTCTGGTCGCGGTTCCGAGTTCGGGTTTATCCTGCGATTTCTCTGTCTCTGTACCCACGATTCAATCCCTTCTCGATGGTTGATTTTTTGTCACGCCCACGCGGCGTGCGATTTCCGCTGTCGATTGAGCCCGCCGCCGCGGCCGCCGCGGTGCTCATCGGTCCGGAAAAGCGTTACCACAAAAGCCGCTTTTCGCGCCACGGCGGGGTTTTGCGCCCGCTGTCGGCGCGGCGGTGCGACCCGCGCGGCGACGGCGACGTTCGTCTCCCCCCCCGTTTCGCAGCCACACCCGGACGATTCCGGCGCGAAGGACGGCCGCTCTTGACTGTCGCGATCGATCGATTTCTTTTAGAGATGGGTAATCGGCGATGGGGTTCAGCCGTTAACCGCTCCGCCGCGAGAGCTGATGACCCCTGCTGGCGTTGCACGCGGGTGGGGGTTCTTATGTCGAAAGCGCCCCGCCGGACCAGGCCGGGCCAACCTTCGATCGCGAAGATTCGGCGTCGGTCAGGCCTTCCAATCCGCCAGGGGTCTGGCCGTCGTATGGGCCATGAGGTGAGTTACGATGTTCACGGGAAGGGGCAAGCGGCTCGACATCTATATCGGCGAAACCGATCACTACCATCATCAGGCATTGTATATGGCGATCGTCGAGATGCTGCGGCGCGAAGGATGCGGCGGTGCGACCGTGACGCGGGGAGTGGCCGGCTTCGGCGCGTCGTCGCTGATTCACACCGCTTCCATCCTGCGCCTGTCGATCGATCTGCCGATCGTAATCACGGTCGTGGATCGGCCCGAACGGATCGATCGCATTATCGATCCGTTGCGCCAGATGGCGCCGCACGCCCTGATCACGGCCCAAAGCGTGGAAGTGGTGCAATCGGGCGCGCCGCTCCGGGAGGGCTTGCCCGACGTGAAGGTCGCGGAAGTGATGCGGCGCGAGGTCGCCGCGGTGCGTCCCGACAGCCCCGTTGCCGCGGTGGTCGAACTGCTGCTGGACAAGGACTTCACCGCCGTGCCCGTGACCGACGATCAGGGCAAGGTGGTCGGGATGGTGAGCGACAGCGACCTGCTGACGCGCGGCGGGATGAACGTGACGATCAGCCTGCAGCGCGCGACCGACGCCGATTTCGCGCGCGAGTTGCGGCGCTCGTTCGAGAACCCCGATCGCAAGGTCGCGGAGGTGATGACGCGCGAGGTTGTGACCGTGGGACCCGACGACGTGATTGGGAAAGCGGCCCGGCTCATGGTGGAAAAGCATCTCAAGCGGTTGCCGGTCGTTGACTCCGACGGGAAGCTGGTCGGGATTCTGGGCCGCCTGGATATTCTGAACACGGTCGCCGCCGTCAATCTGCCGGAATGGCATCCGGAGGCGCGGCCCGCCGGTCATCAGGCTACCGTCGCGGAGGTGATGACCCGCGAGGTTCCAACCGTAAGCGAATCGGCGACGGTCGAGGAGATCTTCGACCTGCTGGTGTCGTCGTCGCAAAAGCGGGTGGTGGTCGTGGACGACCATCGGCGGGTGGCCGGAATCGTCACCGATTCCGATTTAATCTCGCGGGTCAGCCGTGAGAGCTGGCCGGGAATAATTGAGATCCTTGTCGCCAGGGTTCCGATTGGCGGAGCGAGCGAAGCCGCGCGCAAACAGGCGCAAAAACTCCGCGCGCGCTTCGCCAGGGAATTCATGACTCGCGACGTAATCACCGTGCGCGACCTCATGCCGGTCGCCAGCGCGTTGGCGCTTTCCGCCGAAAAGCGGGTCAAGCGGATGCCGGTGGTGAACGCCGCGGGCGAGCTGGTTGGAATCGTCGGGCGCACCGAGATGATGCGGGCGCTGCTCGCCTGAGCGGAGTCTGGAGGTAGCGAATCTTGGCGGCAGTGCTATGGGTTGGGTTAGGCGGATTCCTCGGCGCGAACGCACGCTATCTGCTGGGCGGATGGGTGGCCAGCCGTTACGGCGCCGCGTTTCCCTACGGGACTTTCGTGATCAACGTCACCGGGAGCTTCATCCTCGGGTTCTTCCTCGCCTTTGCGCAGGATCGGGTGTGGGTGGCGCCGTCGGCGCGATTATTGTTCGCGGTGGGATTCGTCGGCGCATATACGACGTTCTCAACTTTCGAATACGAATCGGTGCGCCTGCTCCAGGATCGCGAGATGCTGCTCGCGGCGGTCTATCTGTTCGGCAGCGTCCTTACCGGCGGCGTCGCAACGATCGCCGGGATGGCGCTCGGCGGCTGGATTTGAGCTTACGGCCGGAATTGGCGAGCGGATCGGCGCGGCGGTTTCGCCGGCCGCGCGCATGACGAATTGATCGCGGGACGCGCCGGCAATCGGGACCTTCCCGCGCCCGCGCGCGTCAATCGATCGCAAGGCTCGCGAACGACACCGCCG
>JAJXYM010000191.1 GCA_021780585.1 Deltaproteobacteria bacterium | reverse complement strand
CGCGCGATCCGTCCGAGCGCCGCGCCGATCGCGGCCGGCCGCCGCCGGGTCGTCGGAGCGTCGCCGGTCACGCCGCCGCCTCCTCGCCGCGCGCCGCGCCGTCGGCCGCGATCGGGCCGCGCGTCCATCCGCGGACCGAATCAATCAGGATGGTCGCGACGATCGCGATAAACGCTCCGGTGAGCGCGGCGTCGACGCGATCGTTCCAGACCAGCCGCGGAATTTCCGCCGCGCGCGCCGCGGCGATTCCGGGCCGCGCCAATTCCGCGCGCAGCGCGGCGGCATGGGCGAGAAAACCGACATTGGGCGCGGCGCTGAGAATTTTTTCGGCGCCCGCCGTCATCGTCACCGCGACCAGCCAGCCCAGCGGAAGCAGCGTGACGAAGGCGTAGCGCCCCTTGCCCGCGCGGATCATCGCGCTGGTCGCGACGCATAGCGCGATCGTCGCCAGCATCTGGTTGGCGATGCCGAACAGGGGCCAGAGCGAATTGATTCCGCCCAGCGGATCGATCGTGCCGTAATACAAAAAGTAGCCCCACGCCGTGACGATCAGCAGCGACGAGCCGAGGATATTCGCCCACGAACCGCCGTCGCCCAGCGGACGCCACAGCTCGCCGAGCAGGTCCTGCAGCATAAAGCGGGCGACGCGGGTGCCGGCGTCGAGCGTGCTCAGGATAAACAGCGCCTCGAACATGATCGCGAAATGGTACCAGAGCGCGGCCAGCGCCTGTCCGCCGAGCGAATGGGCGAAGATGTGCGCCATCCCGACCGCCAGCGAGGGCGCGCCGCCGGTGCGCGAGAAGAGCGTGGTTTCGCCGACGGATTGGGCCAGCGTCGCCATCTCGGCCGGAGTGACGGGAAAGCCCCACGCGGAGATTTTCGCGCAGGCGGCCGCGCCCGTGCCGACCACGCCGGCGGGCGCGTTGATCGCGAAATAGACGCCCGGTTGCAGCATCACCGCCGCGATCGTCGCCATGATCGCGACGAACGACTCCATCAGCATCGAGCCGTAAGCCACCATCCGCGCGTCGCGCTCCCGCGCCAGCATCCGCGGCGTCGTGCCCGAGGCGATCAGCGCGTGGAAGCCGGAGATCGCGCCGCAGGCGACGGTAATAAAGGCGAACGGGAAAACCTTACCGCCGAAGACCGGTCCGCTGCCGTCGGTAAAGCGCGTCAGCGGCGGCATCAGGGCCGCGGGATGCATCGCGATAATGCCGGCGGCGAGGGCGACGATCGTGCCGATTTTGATGAAGGCGGAAAGATAGTCGCGCGGCGCCAGCAGCAGCCATAGCGGCAGTACCGAGGCGAAAAAGCCGTAGCCGATCACCCATAGCGCCAATCGCGGCGCGTCGAGATCGAAATAATGGCCGAACGCGCTCGCGCCCACCCAGCGTCCGCCCGCGACCGCCGCGAGCGTGAGGGCGACACCGAGCGCCGAGGCTTCGACCACCCGGCCCGGTCGCAGCCAGGTCATGTACAGTCCGACCAGCACCGCGATCGGCACGGTCGCGGCGACGGTCGAGGCCGCCCACGCGCTATGCTTCATCGCGTTGACGACGACCAGGCCGAGCACGGCGATCAGGATCACCATGATCAGCAGCACGCCGGCGAGCGCCGTGACTCCCGCCACCGGGCCGATCTCCTCCCGCGCCATCCGGCCGAGCGAACGGCCGTCGCGCCGGAGCGAATAGCCCAGGATGACGAAATCCTGGACGCATCCGCCCAGCACCGCGCCGAGCACGATCCATAAGGTGGAGGGCAGGTAGCCGAATTGCGCCGCCAGCACCGGACCGACCAGTGGGCCGGGCCCGGCGATCGCGGCGAAATGATGGCCGAAGGCGACCACGCGCGGCGTCGGCACGTAATCGCGGCCGTTGTCGAGCCGCACCGCCGGCGTCGGATTGGCGTCGTCGAGTTCGAGCACACGATCGGCGATAAAGCGTGAATAGAAGCGATAGCCGACCGTGTAGATGCAGACCGCCGCGATAATGAACCACAGGACGCTGGGACGACGCTCGCCCCGCGTCAGCGCAATCAGGCCGAGGCCGTAGGCGCCGGTCGCCGCAACGGCGAGCCATCCGAGGTATCGCAGCAGCTTCATCACGGCGCCTCCTCGCGCGCGTCGGAATGCGCGCTCGCGCCAAGATTGCGCAACCGCGGCGCGGGCGCAACGCCGCCCGGCGCTCAGTCAACAACGGTCATGCGGGGAAAAGTCAGACGGGCGAACATACGCGCCGCCGGCGGCATCGATAAACGCGCGGTCGCGCGGCGCGCATGGGTGGAACGGCGTTCAGACGGGCTTGTCGGCCTTGGGCTCGACGACAGGGGCGGCGGCCTGGTCGGCGCTGGCGGCGGCCGTTTTGGCGTTCTCGGGTTCGTTCATGGCGTGCTTGAAGTCGCGAATCGCGCGGCCGAGCGCGCCGCCGATATCGCCCAGCTTGGCCGGTCCGAAAATGACCAGCACGATCACCAGCAGAATGAGCAGATGGGTCGGGGCGAAAATATCCATGATAGTTCTCCGGGCCGGCCGCGCGGGCCGCTCGATCGCCATAAGTTTACCCGCCCGGACCGATAAACGCCACGCCCCGCCGGGCCGCGTCCGGACCCGCCGGCGGACGCGCGGTTACGATCGCCGGCGCGGTTGCGCGGTCCGCGACTTTGAGTAAAGTGACGACAATTTGAGCCTTTGATCGTCGATGGGCGGTTATAATGTGCATTATTCCAGTAAATCGTGTTTACCGGATAGTTGGCCTGTTGTGGATCGTTATGGGCGGCGCTTTGGCGTCGGCCGCCGCGATGGGCGCCGACGCCGCTCCGGTCGCTCCCGCGAATCCGCCGGGCTTGCGGTCCGCCCCCGTTCCCGGGTTCGCGTCGGGGGTGATACCGCAATGGGCGGCGAAAGATCCGCTGGTCCAATTCGCCGAACGGACATTTCCCAATCTTTCGACCTGCGAGGCCGTGACGCTCTATGCCGCGGCAAGAGGCGAGAACGCGATTTGCGCGCCAGGACTTCGCGACCTCGATCATGTCGATCTGAAGAACCCTGACAACAATCCCGCGGATGGCTTCAAATGGGCGCCCGACCGCTCGGTGCGGGCCGATTTGCTCCGCTGGATGCTGACCGACGGCGAAGCGCGCAAGTATCTCGATCCCTCCGGAATCCAGATTCGCGGCGCGCGGATTTCCGGGCTTTTGAACCTTTCGTTCATCACGATTCCGGCCCAGCTTGGACTGAACTATTGCTTTCTGCCGGGCGGACTCGATCTGGGCTCGGCCAAGGCGCCGGGAATCTCGATCCTCAATTCGTACAGCGGCCCCGCCGAATTCGGATCGATTGACGTCGACGGCTCGCTGGTGCTGCTGTACGACACCTTCTACGCGGGCAACGCCCCACCCGACGCGGCCGTGGTCGATTTGACCGACGCGCGGCTGGGCTTCCTGAATCTGGGCACGAGCCGGATCTTTGCCGGCGACCGTCCGCATGGCGCCGCGCTGGCCGCCGATCTGCTGAACGTCAGAGGCAGCGTCTTTATCCGCAACTGGTTCGTCACCGACGGGATTATCCGGATGAACGACGCGAACATCGGGGTCGATCTCGATATGAGCGACATCCGCTTCGTCGGCAAATACCCGAACGGGCTGATGCTCGAAAACGGCGGCGTCAAGTCCAACTTATGGTGGGTCGGAGTGACCACCACGCCGAAAACGACGCTCGATCTGATCGGCACGAAGGTCGGCGTGATGGAGGACGATCCGGCGAGCTGGCCCGCGCCCGGCAATCTTTTGATCGACGGCTTCGTCTACGGACGCCTGGCCTGTCCCTCATGGATCAAGGATTGCGCGTTCGGCGCCGCGTCGCGCCTGAAATGGCTCGCGCTGCAAAAGCCCGGCGTCTTCTATCCGCAGCCCTATCGCCAGATGGCCGCGATTCTGCTTGCGACCGGGGACCGCGCCGGCGAACGCAAGGTGCTGATCGAAGCGCAAAATCAGGAGATGCGCTGGGGCAATCTGAATCGGATGCAGCGCGTATGGGGATGGGTGCTGTGGGCCACGATCGATTACGGCTACGAATCGTCGTGGGCGCTGGTATGGGCGGCGGCGCTCACGCTTATTGGCGGCGTGATCGTGCGTCTGGCGCATGAGGCCGGCGTGATGAAGCCGGCGCAGCCGGAACGGAAAATTTCCTCGCCGATGATCTACTCGCTCGACGTCTTTCTGCCGATCGTCGATCTGCGGCTGCAGCATAACTGGTGGCCCGATCCGACCGCGCGTGGCGCGGGCAAGCTGCTGGGGCTGACAGTTCCCGTCAACGGCGCGTTCGTGCGCGCCTATCTTTGGATTCACATCATCGCCGGCTACATCCTCACGGCGCTGTTCGTCGCCGGCCTGAGCGGCCTCGTCCATAAGGGCTAACGCCGCGCGCCGCGATGTGCAAGTCGCACCCGGACTCGGCGATTAGCCGCTCGCCGTCGAAGACGCGCGCATGATCACGGCGACAGTCATGCCGGGCACGAACTCGCGGACGGTGCGGAAGGTCGAGAAGGGCGAGAGGATCGCGGCGACCCGGACCGTCGCGACGACTTTGGGCGTTATGGATTGCCGGGTCAAGCCCGGCAATGACGGAAGCAGGTATTCGTCACCCTCGGGCAGCTCAATTTCGTCACCCTCGGGCTTGACCCGAGGGTCCACTCCCTTGTTGACGGTGCGCGCGTAATTAAATCACGCATAGGAGCGGTCACCATGAAGCAACTCGCGATTGCCCTCTTGAGCGCCGAATTGCTCGCCGGATGCGCTGCGAGCCAAGCGACGCGCGCCAAGCTGATCGATCAGGCGCGCGCCTGCGCGGGAATGCCGATGCCCCCGGATACCGCGCCGTGCAGCGCTCGGATGCATTGGCAGTGGTGGTGTGGCGATCAGCCGATTCTTCCCGCCGAATGCAAGGACGCGGCGGCCGACTATTCCGACTATTGCCAGCGATGGGAAAACGCTCAGATGGAACAGGCCGAATGGAACGGCGCGGGAGTTGGCGCGGGCGCCGGCGCGATGGCGACGGCGCTCTTCCCGAAGTGATTCAGCCCGCATAATTGATACGAAGTGGTTCTGCCGGTCATGATGCATGAAATGGATATCGCGACCCATCCGGAGGTCCCGCCCAGCCAGTTGCCGTCGCAACCGGAAGACGCGGTCAACCGCGTTGCGCGAAAGAGTAAGGATTCTTCGCTGCGCCAGAATGACGGAATAGGGCGCTCAGAATGACAATGTAAGGTTATTTTCCCATTGTACTGTGCGCTCGGTTCCGTCATTCCGGGCGTCTACCACGTCGTTTTTCTGAGCGCATCGATCCTTGCATCGAGGCTTCCCACTTCATCACCATGGGCGTCTCATTTCGCCGTGGCGAAATGCCTCACTTCGTTATGCCCGGCGCCCGCTTACGCCATTCCGAGCGCAGCGAAGAATCCCTCATTCCGCAACACTGGGATTAACCGTAGATCCCATTTCGCCCGATGTCCTTCGACAGATTATTTGCGCCGGGGTCAGGCGGGCTGGAGGGCGGGTTTCGCCGCCGCGGGTTCGCCGGCGTGCTCGAGCCGGTAGCGCTGCACCTTGCGATAGAGCGTCGAAAGATGGATGCCGAGCATCTGCGCGGCCTTGACCTT
>JAJXYM010000004.1 GCA_021780585.1 Deltaproteobacteria bacterium | reverse complement strand
CGATTCGACCGACTCGCCGGCGCCGGCGGGCGCGGCTTCGGCGGGACGCGCGGACGCCGCCGCGGCGGCCCGGGCGTCAGCGTCGCGAAACTCGGGCTTGACCTCGCCCTCGGCCGAAAAGCGCCGGCGATCCTCAACTTTGAAGCCGCGGGATTTCTCTTCTTCGCGTTCCATCGCGATTACCCCGAATGCGCCATCCGCTCCAGCCGGCGGATGCGTTCCTCGATCGGCGGATGGGTCGAAAACAGGCGCTGGATACCGCCGAGGTTGAGCGGGTTGACGATAAACAGATGGGCGGTGTTGGGCGTCGCGTCCGCCATCGGCATCCGTTCGTTGGCCGCCTCGAGCTTGCGCAACGCGTTGGCCAGCAACAGCGGATCATGGGTCAGGCGGGCGCCGCTGGCGTCGGCCTGATATTCGCGGGTGCGCGAAATCGCAAGCTGAATCAGAGTCGCCGCGAGCGGCGCCAGAATCGCCATGAAGAGCAGCCCGATCACGCCGCCGCGCTCGTCCTCGTCGCGTCCGCCGAAGCCGCCGAACAGCGCGCCCCAGCGCGCCATCGTGCCGACGAACATCACGACGCCGGCCAGCGTCGCCGCGATCGAGCTGACCAGGATGTCCCGGTTGATGACGTGCGACAGTTCATGCCCGATCACGCCCTTGAGCTCGTCGCGCGTGCAGATCCGCATAATTCCGCGCGTCACCGCGACGGCCGCGTGATTGGGATTACGCCCGGTGGCGAAGGCGTTGGGCGTGTCGCTGTCGATCAGGTACAGCTTCGGCGTCGGGATGCGCGCGGCGTCGGCCAGTTCGCTCACGATTCCGGACAGCTCAGGCGCGCTGGATTGGTCCAGCGGCTGCGCGCCGTACGCCCGCAGCACCATCTTGTCCGAGAACCAGTAGCTGAAGAAATTCATTCCGATCGCGAAGACGAAAGCGATCGCGAGACCGCCGCGCCCGCCCATCAGGCCGCCGAGCAGCATAATCAGGCCGGTCAGCAGCGCCAGCATTAGCGTGGTTTTGAATAAGTTCGACATAATTCCCAGTTTCGGCCGGGCGTCAGGATAGCTTCCGCTCGCGAGAAGGGTTTCGAATTATCCTTTGAGGCCCTTTGCCGCCTTTTTCCGTCCCAATCGATCAACGGGGTCCGTCGCCGGAGATTCAGCTTTAATTTTAACCATCCGCGGACCGCGTGGAACCATCCCCCGCGATCACGCGCAAGAGTATATCCATGACCTCGACAACCGTTGTCATAGCTAACGGCTCGCGCCTGATGATCGCAACCCGACCCCGCGGGCGCCATCGTTCGGGGTCGGTGGGGCCGAAGATCGCGAGGCCGGGAGCGCCGGCCGCCGCCGCCAGATGGGAAACGCCGGAGTCGTTACCGACAAATCCTGCGGCTCTACGCATAATCGCGGCGACTTCGGCAAGCTCCAGATTGCATAAGAGCGGCAATCGGCGCGCCGCGAAGATCGGTTCCAATGCGTTCTCCGCCGGCCCAAGGATAATCAACGGACGCAAGGGCGCGACCAGTCGCTCCGCGATCGCGACGAAATTCGCCGCCGGCCAGTTTTTCGCGGCGGCGCCGCTGCCGGGAAAAATCGCGACGAATTCGCCGCGCGCAAGTCCCACCGATTCGAGCCGGTCGTCCGCGGCGTCAAGGTCTTCAGAATACGGCTCCAGTGACGTTTCCGCTGGCGCTTCGGGCGGCGCTCCGACCGCGTCGAGATAACGCCGCGTAATATGGCCGGCGCCTTCGGGACGGAACGGATAGCAGTCGGCGCGTCCGCCGGTCGTCGCCGTCAAGGACGCGCGAAAAGCCGGATCGGCGCTGGCGAAAAACGAATGCACTTCCGCGAAGCCGCCGAAAAATGCCCGCGCTTCGGGCGAGATCCGCTCGCTCACGAACAGATGGCCGACTTCGCGCCGATCGAGCGAATGGCCGTGAACGAAGCCAAGCCGGCCCACCGCGAAGCGCGCCAGCTCAGCCCGCGCCATAAGCTCGGTTTCGACGCCGGGGGCGCGCGACGCGAGCCAGCGCATCGCGGGCGCGGCGCAAATCAGGTCGCCGAGCGCGCCCGGAAAAATGATCAGCCGGCGCGGCGTTTTGCTGGCGTGATCGCCCATCGCAACCAGCTTACCATCCGGCGGCGCGGCGCGGGCCGCGCCTGTCGCCATATCCGGCCGAAACCCGCTAGAATCCCGCCATGCCGATTAGCGTGGCGCGATCGCCGCTTGAACTCGTCGGGCATACGCCCGTGGTCCGGCTCAATCGATTACCGGGCCGGGACGACGCCGAAATCTGGGCCAAGCTGGAAAATTATAATCCCGGCGGCAGCGTCAAGGACCGCATCTGCCTGGCGATGATCGAACGGGCGGAACGCGACGGCCGGATCAAGCCGGGCGATACGATTGTCGAGCCGACTTCAGGGAATACCGGGATCGGGCTGGCGCTGGTATGCGCCGTGAAAGGCTATCGGCTGATTCTGACGATGCCCGACACGATGTCCGAGGAGCGGCGCTCGCTGCTGGCGGCCTACGGCGCCCAACTCGTCCTGACGCCGGACACGCGCGGGATGCATGGTGCGATCGCGCGGGCCGAAGAGCTGGTGCGCGCCAACCCCGGCTATTTCATGCCGCAGCAATTCAGTAATCCCGCGAATCCGGAAGTGCATTACACCAGCACCGGGCCGGAACTGATCGAACAACTGGATCGGATCGACGCCTTTGTCGCCGGCGTCGGCACCGGCGGAACGATCAGCGGCACGGGCCGTTTTTTGCGCGAGCACGTCAAGAATCCGCTGCTGATCGTCGCCGTCGAGCCGAAGAATTCTCCCGTGCTCGAAGGCGGCGAGCCGGGCTTCCATAAGATCCAGGGCATCGGCGCGGGCTTCGTTCCGGCCACGCTCGACACCGGCGTCTATGACGAGGTGATCGCCGTGAGCGACGAGGAAGCGACGCTCTATTCCCGCCGGCTCGCGCGCGAGGAGGGCCTGTTGGTCGGAATTTCCTCGGGCGCGAACTGCTGCGCCGGGCTCCAGGTCGCCAAGCGGCTGGGCAAGGGCAAGGTTGTGGTCGTCGTGTTCTGCGATACCGGCGAACGCTACCTTACGACTGATCTGTTCCAGGCCGAGGGGATCTGAGACGCGATGGACCCGTTGCGCGAAATCGCCAGCCCGCCGGACGCGCCGCTCGAAGCGCGGCTCGAGCGCCTGCGCGAAATCTTTCGCCCGATGCGCGCGGTGATGGTCGCGTTTTCCGGCGGCGTCGATTCCACCTTCGTGCTCAAGGTCGCGCATGACACGATCGGCGAGCGGGTGACGGCGCTGACCACGACTTCGCCAACGATGCCCGACGACGACCGGCGGACGGCGCTCGCGATGGCGCGGGCGATCGGCGCGCGCCATCTGGTAATCGAGTCGAACGAGCTGGAAATTCCCGGCTACGCCGCCAATCCCCTGGATCGTTGTTACCTGTGCAAGGGGAATCTGTTCACGGTATGCGCCGCGAAGGCGGGTGAACTCGGCATCGACGAAATCGTCGACGGCCTCAATCTCGACGATCTGCGCGACTATCGGCCGGGAATCCGCGCGGCGACGGAGCGCAACGTGCGCCATCCGCTGGTCGAAGCGGAGCTGACCAAGGCCGGCGTGCGCGAGCTGTCGCGGGCGCTGGGATTGCCGACCTGGGATCGGCCGGCGTCGCCGTGCCTGTCGTCGCGCTTTCCCTACGGCACGCGAATCACGCCGGAGGGGCTGCGCCGCGTTGAAGAAGGCGAGCGCGTGCTGCGTCGGATGGGCTTTCGAGTGGCGCGCGTGCGCTATCATGGCGAGGTCGCGCGGCTCGAAGTCGAAGCCGGCGAAATCGCCCGGCTGCTCAGCGACGCGATTCGCGCGGAGGTCGATCGCGAGCTGAAACGAATCGGTTTTCGTTTCGTGACGGTCGATCTGAAGGGCTTCCGCTCCGGCTCGCTGAACGAGGGTCTCGGCGTCGTCTAGCCCGCGTCGCGCGGCGCTATTCCAGCGGCGGCTCCAGCAACTTCACCGTTCCCGGTTCGTCGTAGCGCGGGCGCGCGAAGATATAGATCGCGCGGTCGGGGAACATCCCTCTCAGTTCCGCCACGCCGCCGTTGACGTCGCGCGCGTAGATAATGTCGTTGCAATTGCTCACGGAAAGCCCGTTACGCGTCAGGTCCTCGGGCGTGAACGGCGCATAGTGGCCGCCGCCGGAATGAACTATGACGATCGCGTGATGCAGCTTCATCGCGCGCACTTCGTCGTAGATCTGCATCCGCTCGTCCACCACCGCCCGGAAGAAAATCGCTATAGCGCCAAGCCCGACCAGGCACGCGAACAGGTGCAGAATGATCAGCGTCTCGGCGAGCATCACCCGGCGCGCAATTCCGGCTTGCTCGAGCATCGTGACGGCCGCCGCGGTCACGGTCAGAATCATCATCGGGAAAGCCGGAAAATAGTAGCGCGGGCCGTAGCGATTCCCGCCGAGTCCCTCGATGAACAGGTACGCGACGAGCGCGCACGGAAACACCAGATCGGTAAATTCAAGCCGGCGCGCGCGCGCAATCCATTCCAGCGCGGCGGAATATCCCACGAGCAATATGATCGAACTGAAGCACGCCAAATCGATCAGATTGAGCGGCACGATCATGATTTGCTGTAGCGGCGTGGTGAAATGTCCGAACTGATCGGTGGGATAAAAACCCAGCGTCAGCAACGGATAGCCCCAGCGCGTCACCGGCGTCAGCGCGGAGCCGGTGATCGCGCGTTGATACAGCAGCAAGCCGATCAGGAACGGCACGCCGGCAAGGCCGATCAACGGCGCCTTGAGGTAATGCCCGCGACGCCCGCGCAACAGGAAAAAGATCGCGAAGGGGATGGCAAAGACAAACACGTCATAGGTGCGGATCACTCCGACCACGCCGAGCGCGGCGCCCGCGATCAGCGCGTTACCCTTCCCTGGCTGGTCGAGAAATTCGCGCGCCGCGAGACAGAAGACGGCGCCGGCAAGAGCCGTCGGCGCGCTGGTGAAATAGGACGCGGCGTTGAAAATGAAAAACGGCGTAAAGGCCATCAACAACGGCGCGATTATCCCGCCGAGCGGGCCGGCGCGGCGCGCGCCCAGCCGCGACAGCGTCCACAGGAGAGCGACCCCGACGATCGGATCTGCTATCCAAAACGGCAGTCGCAAACCGCCGAACGCGGCCAGAATCGCCGGCCATCCGGGCGGATACTGACCAACCCATTTGCCGTCCTTTTCAAAGATATGCAGAAAGGTGAATAGATGATGATGCGGCGGGAGCGGATTCCACAAACGTCCGGCAAGGTAGGTCCGCGCCTGATACAAATAGATATACTCGTCGGCGGAATTTGGAAACGCGCGCAATGCCCATACCGCCGCGAGCGTTACAGCGAACCCGGCGCCCAGGACCGCCGCAAGAACGATTCCGCGTCGTTCCGCGATCCATCGCGGCGCATTGACCAATCGCGGCCAAGGGTTCGTGGCATTGAGGATAAAAAAAATAACCAGCCAGCCCGACAGCGTAAGGAGGGCGGCCAGCCGCATTATCCGAAAAAATGGCAGGTGGAAAATCATCGCATACTATTCGGGCTTGAAGGATTGATGGGCGCGGCGGCGGGACCCC
>JAJXYM010000010.1 GCA_021780585.1 Deltaproteobacteria bacterium | reverse complement strand
CCTGATGTCGGCGGTGGTGGCGGAGATCAACGGCGAGTTGCGCGTCATCAGCATCGCCCACGATATCGGCGAGCGCAAACGCGCCGAGCGCGAAGCGATCGCGGCGCGCGAGTCGGCGCTCGCCGCGTCCAGCGCCAAGTCGGAATTCCTGTCCAGCATGTCGCACGAAATCCGCACGCCGATGAACGCGATTCTGGGCATGGCGGACCTGCTCTGGGAAACCGGCCTTGACGCCGAGCAACGCCGTTATCTCGAAACCATGCGCAGCAACGGCAACGCCCTGCTCGACCTGATCAACGGCATCCTCGATCTCGCGAAAATCGAAAGCGGGCGGCTCAACCTCGAACGCGCACCGTTCGATCCGGGCGAAACGGTCGAAAAGGTGCTCGAGATGCTGGCGCTCCGGGCGCATGAGAAGGGCCTCGAACTGATCGGCCGAATCGCGGCCGATTTGCCGCCGGCGGCGCTCGGCGACGCGCTTCGCTTGCGCCAGATACTGATCAATCTGATCGGCAACGCGATCAAATTCACCGAACGCGGCGAAGTCGAGGTCGCGGTCGCCCGGGCCAACGGCGCGGGTCCCGGCCGCGGCCAGGAGGCGGCGGACGGCCACGCGCGGCTGCGCTTCAGCGTCCGGGACAGCGGAATCGGCATCGCGCACGACCAGCTTGGCGCGATCTTTTCAAGCTTCACGCAGGCGGATTCGTCGACCGCGCGCCGCTTCGGCGGCAGCGGACTGGGCCTCGCGATCGTCAAGCGGCTGGTCGAGCTGATGCACGGAACGATTGCGGTGACCAGCGCGCCGGAGACAGGCAGCGAATTCATCTGCGAGATTCCGTTCGAGCTCGGTCGCTCCCGGCAGGCGCCCGGCCTACCCGGCGCGCCGGTTCCGCCGCCATTGGCCGGCGGACGCTGGCTGATCGCCGATAACCATCCGGGCGAGCGCGCCGCGATCGCCGCGATGGTCGCGGCGGCGGGCGCCGCGGCGATCGAGAGCGTCGCGAATGACGCCGTGATCGCCGCGATCGGACAGGCGCGGACGGCCGGCGAACCATACGCGGGCGTGATTATCGCGCGGCCCGGCCGCGCGCATGATGGCGACGCCCTGCCCGGCATGATTCGCGCGATCCGCGCCTTCGGCCCCGGCGCGCCCGCGATCGTCGTGGCGCTGGCGGCCGATTCCTTGCGGGTGGACCTGGCGCATCTCGAACAGCTCGGCGTCGGCGCGGTCTATCGAACCGCGTGGGTCGTCAAACCGCCGAAACGCAGGGAGCTGGCGCTCGCGCTGGCCTGGGCGACTGGCGAAACCGCCGAACCGCCCCTGCCCGGCGCGGCCGGCGACGCCCTTACGCCGCAACCGTCCACGGACGGCGGCGACGCCCGGCGGCCGCTCAGAATATTGCTGGCCGACGATTCGCCGGACAACCGGATGCTGGTCGAGGCGTATCTCAAAAAGCTGCCGTATTTGATCGACCATGCGGAAGATGGCGCCGCCGCGATCGAAGCGGTCAAGCGCGCGGATTACGACCTGGTGTTGATGGATATCCAAATGCCGGTGGTTGACGGGATCGCAGCGGTGCGCGCGATTCGCGCGTGGGAGCGCGCCGCGGGCCGCGCGCGGATGCCGATAATCGCGCTGACCGCGGCGGCGCTGGACGAAGCCGTGCGGCGCAGTCTTGAGGCGGGATGCGACGCGCATGTCTCCAAACCGGTCAAGCGGGCGACGCTGATCGCGGCGATCGACACGGCAATGCGCGGTGATGCGCGGCCGCAAAACGGCGCGGCGGCGAACTCAGGAGCGACAATGCGGGAACATAAACCCCTGGTGGTCGAAATTGACGCCGATTTGAGCGATCTGACGCCGGGCTTCCTCGAACGCAAGCGCGAAGACGCGCGCCGGCTGCACGCGGCGATCGATCTCGGGGATTTCAAGGTCGTCGGCGAAATCGCGCACAAAATCAAGGGCGAAGGCGGCAGCTACGGCTTCGACGAGGTGACGCGAATCGGCGCCGCGCTGGAGGAGGCCGGACGGGTCGGCGACGCCGCGCGCGCGCGCCGCGAAATTGCGCGCCTGACCGAATATCTCGCAACGGTCGAGGTCGTCTACCGTTGAGCGGGGGCCACTTGCGCGCCATCGCGCCGGCGGCCGCGCCTCAGAAGCGCGCGTACCACGGCGATTCGTGCGGGTTCTGCACCTCGAAATCGATATTGAACGCCCGCAGCAGCGTGCCTTCGGCGTACCATAGCGCGAGCCGCGCGTTCTCCAGATCGATATTGGCCGAAACCTGATTGCCCTGCGCGGTGACCAACTCGCTCTGGTACTGCAGCAGGTCGTGCGTCGTCGCCATCCCGACCCGGAAGCGCACCTGCTCATCGCGCAGCGACTTCTCGGCGAAGTAGGTCGCCTCGCGCGTGGCCTCGGCGCGCTTGACGTCGGCGTTCAAATTAGCCAGCGCGGCCTCGATCGCCGTGACCGCCTGATTGAGCGCGGCGCGATACTGCAGGCGCGACTGTTCGTAAGCGACGCGGGATTGCGCGAGGGCGGCCTTGGCGGCGGCGTTATCCAGCGGCATCTCGAACGTGATCACGGCCGCGTAATTATAAAAGGATGCGCTCAGCAGCTTGTTGAGCGCGTCGCCGTAGGTGCCGCCGAACGGGAGCTTTTGCCCGTTGAACTTGCCTGGAGTCGCGTTCAGTCCCGGCACGTCGCAATTAGCCCCGGGCTGGCCGAAGTTGCTGACGCAGGGCACCGAGCCGGTGACGGCGGTGACGCCGAACTCGGTGCCGAGATTGAGCTGCGGCAGCAACTGGTTTTCCTGAAACTTCACCTGCAGCATCGCGGTGCGGATCGCCTCACGCATCCCGCCAAGCCGCGGACTGTACTGGACCATCTTTTCGAGCGCGGTTTCCTCGGTGTCGCTGATTTCCCGATTCGGATTGGGCTGATCGGATGGCTCGACGTTCTCCGGCAGGAAAGTGCCCGCCGGATTGAGCATCACGTCCTGACGCAACTGGGAGCGTGAGCTTTTGAGCGCGGCCTCGGCGGCGTAGACGTTGGCCTCGGCGGTCGCGGCGGCGGATTGGGCCTCCTGCAGATCGATCGGCGCGAGCGTGCCGACCTGGACGCTCACGCGATTGACGCGCACCAGATCGGAATTGAACTTCAGCGCGGATTCGGCGACCTGAAGATTCTCCCGCGCGCCAACCACCGCCCAATAATCGCCGCCGATCCGCTGGACGAAATCCTGCAACGCCGACCCGTAGCTCCATTGCGAGCCGCGCTGGGCCGATTCCGCCAGGCGCACGTTAATCGTGGCGAAATTGACGCCGAAATTGCGCAGCAGCGGCTGCACCAGCGAGGCTTCGAGCGTCGGCTGGTAGAGCGGGTTGACCGACGAAAAGACCGAGTTGGTATAGGTGCGATTGTTGTCGAAAGTGATGCCAAACGTCCCGTTGGTCACGGCCGAGACCTTGTTCACGCCGAAGTTCCAGTCGTAGTACTTTTGCGTGTAGGCGAGCGAGCCTGGCGCCTGGAAGGGCGAAGTCACGGGGCTTACGTTTTTGGACGTATCGAGCTGCGAGGTCGTGTCGGGATCGAAGGCGGCGTTGGCGGAGCGCACGCCCTCGGTCGCGGCGACCGGGTCGAGTTCGACCGCGCGCAGGGCCGGATTGTTATGGATCGCGATGTAAATCGCCTCCTTGAGCGTGATCAGGCGCGCGGTGTTGTCGCTCGAGCGCAGGTAGCGTTCGCTGATCAGCCCTTCGGGGGCGATCTCCTCGGCCGGGTTCCATTGACGCGCGAACATGTCCGGCAGCGAGAGGATCGCGCCGCGCTCGAACTGGTTGGCGGCGTTGGCGGGGACGTTGACTTGCGGCAGCGCCATCTCGCCCTGCGGAATCATCGAGGGAACCGCCTGGCCGCTGACCGAGGGGGCTTGCACGCCGGCCGCGCCGTATTTGGACGAGGATTGATATTGAGCGCGCGCCAGCGGGACGATCGCCAGCCATCCCATCGCGGCGATTAGCGCGGGCAGTGCGTATTTTCTTGGTGACATCGTACGAGAGCCTCCTTCACAACCAGGCCGCCGGCGGGAAAGCGGAATCTTATCGCCCGAACCAATTAGCGCAAAGCGCGCGTTGAAGGAACCGGAGAAAGTCGCGCCCAACCGGCGGCCGCGCGGCGCCACCGCCGACCGGCGCTTGCAACGCGATGGCGGCGCGATTATAGCCAAAGGCTCCGGCAGGCTCCACGGCGGGCCGGGCGGTTCCCGCGATGGCGAAAAAGATGTGGTGGTTAAAGATGGGCGCGGTCGCGGCGATCGCGATTTTATTCGTGGCGGGGCTGGGTCCGCGCCGATGGGCTTTGGTATGGGCGCAGTTGCCGACGCCGAATCCGTTCCTCGCGCCCATGCCGCCGCCGGCGGCGCCCGCGCAATTGCCCGCGCCGATTACCACGGCGATCGCCCCGTCGCTGGCTCCGGTGCCGACTCCGCCGGCCGCCTCGCCCACGCCCTCGACGCGCAATTTCGCCTGTAGCTGCTATGGCCCGGCGACGCATACCAACTGGATGGGCCAGGTGTTCGCGCCGAACTATTTCACCGCGCGGCAGGCCGCGCTGCAGGCATGCCTCGCCTACAACCAGAATCGCGCGCCGGAATCGCCGTTCCTCAATCCGAACGCCTTCGGCGCCACCCGGCCGCCGGCGGTGTCGGGCGCGATGCCGCCGGGGATGGCCAGTCTACCGGGCCAGCCCTATCCGGGAACTTTGAATTTTTCCACCCAGGCGCAGTTGCAGAACTGCTCGAACTGCGCCTGCGATTAAGGCGCGGGCGGACGCGGCGGCTTATGGGCAAATTGATCATGGTGCGGCATGGCGAGAGCGAGGGGAATCGCGAGCGACGCTTTACGATTTCCCCCGAGGTGCCGCTGACCGATCTGGGGCGCGAACAGGCGCATCGCGCGGCCGCGCAAATCGCCGAGCGCTTCAAGCCGGCGCGGCTGATTTCGAGTCCGTTCCGGCGCGCCCGTCAGACCAGTGAGATAATCGCGGCGGCGCTCGGGCTGGAAATCGAAATCGTGCACGATCTGCATGAACGCGACCTCGGCGCGCTCAAGGGCGAATCCTACGACGTGCTGCGCGAGCTGGTGAAGCAGGACCCGGAATACGACACGGCGCAAGGATGGCTCTGGCGGCCGGAGCGCGGCGAGAGTTACGAGGACGTGCGCCGGCGCGTCGTCGTTGCGATCGACGAAATCCGCGCGCGCCATCCCGACGACGAAATCGTGATCGTGAGCCATGGCGGCGTGATGCTCTCGATGTGGGCGCACGTGACCGGCGAGTGGCGCGGCGCCCATCTGCCGCCGAATTGCGGAATCGTGCTGATCGAGCACGCCAGCGGCCGCTTCGCCGCGCCGCGCATCATCGGCGACTGAGACGAAGCGCATCGCGCGGCGTCACACGAAGCGCCGGCCGAATACGCCTGGCGCGGCGCGCTCAGACGCGCGGACTGAACATCACAGCAGCGAATCGAGCAACGTGGTCGAACGCAGCCGGCGATCGAGAATCGAGGCGATGAAGCGCGCGAGCGCGAGCGCGCCATCCGTCCCGCCGCCGGCCATCGCGGACGCGAGCTCAAGCGGCGCGCCGGCCAGCGCGGCCATTGCGGCGGCGTTGGCCGCGCCGAGCCGAACGGCTCCTTCGGGCGCGTGCGCGCGGCATCGGGGGCATACCACGCCCCCGCGCGTGACGACGAAATGGACCGCCTCGTTCGCGGCGGCGATCGCATCCGCGCATACGCGGCAGCGGGCGAATTCGAGGCCGAAACCGGCAACCCTGAGCAGATTGAGCTCGAAGGCCTGGCGCGCCGCGGTCGTGGCGCCGGAACGACCGAGCGCGGCGAACGCCACCGCCAGCAGGTGGTAGGCGTCGGCGGCGTCGACAGCCTCGCTGGTGAGCGCGTCGGCGAGTTCGGCCATATAGCTGGCGAGCGCGATTTTACCGAGGTCGTCGTCGAGGATTGGCGCGGGCGCGGGCGGAGCCTCGGCGCGGGTGATGAAGACCAGATCGCCATGCGGCCGACGGCGAAAAAACAGCGTCACATGGGAGAGCGGTTCGAGCTTGCGTTCGAAGCGCCGGCGCGAGGATTTGGCGCCCTTGGCGATCCCGCCGAGCTTGCCGCAATCGCGGGTTAGCAGGGTGACGATGCGATCGGATTCCGAATAGTCGCGGGCGCGCAGCACGATCGCGGGAGTGGTTTCCTCGGCCGGCATCGCGCGGCTACAACGCCTCCCGGAGCAGCGCCTGCTGGATCTCCTTCACCTGCGCGCGCATCGCGACGATTCCGCCGGTGGCGCGCCCGTTTTCCCCGGCGTCGCGAATCAGATGGTCGAAGCGGTTGAGCAAATTGGCGAGCTTGGCGTGCGCCTCGACCACGGCGCGCTTGCGCAACTCGTCGCTTTCCCATTGGCGGGCGGCGTATTCGCGCAGCTCCTGGCCCTGGATCAAAAGTTCGCGCGCCTCGTCCTCGAAGCCCTTGACCAGCCGGCGGATCGCGTCGCGGACCTTGGGTATCTCCTCGGGATCCTTCCACAATGCGTGTTCGAGCAAAATCAGATCGTCGTCGGCGACGCGATCGCGCCCGTTGAGCGTCGCATGGGCGCGCAGCAGGGCGAGCGAATTGCGCCAGCGGCGATCGGAGACGACGATCTGTTCGGCCAACAGCGCGCGGCGCAGTTCCGCGATCGCGCGCAAAATCGCGCCGGGAACGGGAATCGCGGCGGCGGCCGCGCGCAGCGTCTCGAGTTCGGCCAGCGTGAGCGTCGTGCGCGTGGCGGGCGCGCCGCCCTCGAGCATCTTGAGAAAGCGGAACTCCTCGCCGATGTAATCGACCATGAAGCGCAGCATGAACCGGTCGAACAGCGCGGTCAGCTCCTCTTCGTCGGGCAATTCATTCGACGCGCCAAACATCGTGATCAGCGGAACGGCGACGCGTTCGCGGCCGTTATGAAAGACGCGCTCGTTGATCAGAGTCAGCAACGCGTTCAGGATCGACGAGTTGGCCTTGAAGATTTCGTCGAGAAAGGCGATATGCGCCTCGGGCAGCTTATGGTCGGTGACGCGGCGATAGTCGTCGTTTTCGAGCGCGCGCAGGCTGACCGCGCCGAAAATTTCCTCGGGCGTGCTGAAGCGCGTGAGCAGCCATTGGAAATAACGCGCGCCCTCGATGCGCCGGCACAACTCATCGGCCAGCATCGATTTCGCGGTTCCGGGCGGACCGATCACGAGCACGTGGCTCGCCGACATCAGGGCGCATAGCGCGCCGTCGACCAGTTCGGAACGCTCGAAAAAGAGCTGGTTCAGCTCGCCGCGAATTGAGGCGAGTTTGCGCAATGCGTCGGCCATAATGACGGTTCAGGCGCGGCGGCGTGACGACCGGCCGCGCCATGATGGGAACTTATCAAAGCCGTGATGCGCGCGTAAGCGGCGCGCCGGATCATCGCGGCCAGCCTTGCCGGATCGGCGCGCCGGCGCTAGTAAGAGTGACAAGCAGTGGGGAATCAATCGGTCCGCCGGACCCGGCGGGCGCATCATCGCGCGAGGACGCCGCTGGCGCCGCTTGCGGTTGGAGGATGTCGATGGATAAGGCGTTGGCCGGGGTAAAGGTGCTGGACCTCACGCAATTCGAGGCCGGAACGTCGTGCACCGAGATGCTGGCGTGGCTCGGCGCGAACGTGATCAAGGTCGAGCAGCCGAAGATGGGCGAACAGGGACGTTGGCTGCTGACCGAGAAGCCGGGCGTCGATTCGCATTACTTCATGCTGCTCAACGCGAACAAACGCAGCATTACGCTCAATTTGAAGTCCGAGCGCGGCAAGGAAATTTTCCGCGAGCTGATCAAGAAGGTCGATATTCTCGCCGAGAACTATTCGCTCGGCACGCTGGAGAGCCTGGGGCTGGGCTTCGACCGGCTGCGCGAGCTCAATCCGCGGCTGATCTACCTGACGATCAAGGGATTCGGCACGCATGGTCCGTACAGCAAATACAAGAGCTTCGACATGATCGCGCAGGCCGCCGGCGGCGCGATGGCGCTGACGGGCTTTCCCGGCTCGCCGCCGCTGAAGCCGGGTCCGACGATCGGCGACACCGGCACGGGAATCCATGCGGCGTGCGGCGTGCTGGCGGCCTATATCCAGCGCGAACGGACCGGCAAGGGGCAAAAGGTCGAAGTCGCGATGCAGGAGGCGGTGTTCAACTTCGTGCGCGTGCCGATGATGGGCACGTATATCACGCACGAGCCGACGCCGCGGGCGGGAAATCGGCTGGCTTCCGGCGCGATCGGCGATATCTACAAGTGCGCGCCCGGCGGACCGAACGATTACGTCTATATGCTGTGCACGACGCCCGAGATGTTCGAGGCGCTGTGCCGGACGATCGGCCGGCCCGAGGTATTTGAGGATCCACGCTTCCGCGACCGGCGCGAGCGGATCAAATATATCGAAGATCTAACCCGTATTATCGAGGAATGGACGGCGCAGCGCTCCAAGCACGACGTGATGCGGCTGATGGGCGAGGCGGGCGTGCCGTGCGGCGCGGTGCTCGACAGCGTCGAGCTGCTCAACGATCCGCATATGCGCGAACGCGGGATGGTGGTCACGGTGGACCATCCGGCGCGCGGAAAGTTCACGATGCCGGGATGTCCCGTGCGGCTGGAGGATTCTCCGGCCGAGGTCACGGCGGCTCCCCTGCTCGGACAGCATAACAGCGAGGTTTACGCGGAGCTGCTGGGCTATTCGGCGGGCGACTTGGCCGAACTCAAGGAGCAGGGTATCCTTTAGGCTTGCGATGCGCCGGCCGTGCGAAGCGAAATCGGACGGCTGGCGCATCGCGCAACCCCGGTGACCACCGCGCGACTATCGACGAACGCCGCCGGACGGCCAAAAGCCGCGACCGTGATGCTCATCACGATCGCGCTCGCGTTCGCGCAGTTGATCGCCGCGGGGCATTTCCATCCGGTCGATTCCACCCGGCGCATAGTCGCGCAAACGCAGGTCGCGCTCGACGGCGGAGATTGTCCGCTGTGCGCCTTCGCCTGCCATGCGCCGGTCAAGCCGGCCGCGATACCGGCGCTGATCCGGCCGACTCTCGCGACCAACCTGACGTTCGCCGCGACGGCGCGGCGCGAAGCCGGCGCGCCCTTCTCGCCCTGGCGCACGCGCGCCCCACCCGTTCTCGCGCTCTAGTCGTTTCGCACAGACAGCTCGGTTTACGCGTTACGACCGCGTATGGCGTCGGCCATGCGCCCGCGGCGACGCGCATCGCCCATTGGCGAGCGGCGCGGAATCGTCGCATGAGGAGCGGTTTTTTTGATGCGGCGGTCATTGGGGATGATGGTTGGGATCGTGGCGATCCTGGCGCAGACGTTCGCCCCGGCCGGCGTTTGCGCGCAGACGCGCGCGCCGGGGACGAGTCGCGTGAGCGGCAGCGTCCGCGACGCCCTGGGACGGGCGATCGCCGGAGCGAGCGTGCGCCTGCAATCGCCCGAAGGACGGGTGATCGCGCATGGCCAGAGCGGCGCGGACGGCGCGTTTACGTTCGCCGCGGTCGCGCCGGGGCTCTATGCGATAGTGGGCGAAAAGAGCGGCTTCGCGCTGGCGACGGCGATCGTCAGCGTCGGCAAAGGGGGCGCCAAGCCGGTCGTGCTCGCGATGGCCGCGCGCCAGGCGCTCAGCCTCACGGTCGCGGCCAAGCGGATCACGCGCACGCGCAACCAACTCTCGCCAACCACCGGCGGCAGCGTCTACTCGTTCGATCAAAAGGCGATTCAGGCCCTGCCGCAAGGCGGCAACACGCCCCTGAATCAGGTGCTGCTGCAGGCGCCGGGCGTGGTTCAGGACTCGTTCGGGCAAATCCACGTGCGCGGCGACCACGGCAATCTGCAATACCGGATCGACGGGGTGATGCTGCCGGAGGGAACCGGCGGTTTCGGCCAGGTGCTGAATCCCCGTTTCGCCAGCAGCGTGAGCCTGCTCGACGGCGCCCTGCCCGCCGAATACAGCTATCGGACGGCGGGCGTCGTCGATATCCGCACCAAGCAGGGATGCGAAAATCAGGGCGGCGACGTCGAGATGTACGGCGGGCAGCGCGGCACGCTCCAGCCGAATTTCGAGTTGGGCGGATGCCGCGGCAAGCTCAGCTACTATCTCACCGGATACTACACGCAAAACGATCTCGGGCTGGAATCGGCGACGCCCGGGGTGGTCGCGATTCATGATCATACGCAGCAGGGCCAGGGCTTTGGCTATGTGAACTATCTGATCAATTCGGCGACCCGGCTCAGCCTGATCACGGGAACGGCGATCGCCGATTACCAGATTCCGGCCTATCCGGGGCAGGTTCCGCTCTACGGTCTGGCCGGCGTGCCCGCGGGATCGTATCCGTCGCAGGATATCGCGGAGAGCCAGTTTCAGCAGGTCTACTTCGGGATTCTGGCGCTGCAGGGAACGATCGGTCCGAAGCTGGATTATCAGGTTGCCGAATTTGAGCGCTATTCGACGCTAAAATTCACCCCCGACCCGGTCGGCGACCTGATCTTCAACGGCGTCGCCTCGAACGTCTTCAACAGCGATTTCGCCTACGGCCTGCAGGAAGACACGACCTATCATCTGACCGCGCGCAACGCGATCCGCTTCGGGTTTTACTTCAACGGCGAAAACGTCGAGCTCGACAATACGTCCGCGGTGTTTCCCGGCCAGCCGGGACATCAGACCAGCACCGTCCCGTTCAATATCACCGACAATCTGAACCGGCTCACCTGGCTTGGCGGGGTCTACGCGCAGGACGAATGGAAGCTGACCGACCGCCTGACGCTCAACTACGGGTTGCGATGGGATATCAGCGACGCGTTCGTGAATTCCAACGCCTTCGAACCGCGGGCCGGATTCACCTACGCCCTCCCGCACGGCACGACCGTCCACGCCGGCTATGCGCGCTACTTCACGCCGCCGGCGCTGGAGAACATCTCCGCGCCGAGCCTCGATCAATTCGCCAACACCACCAACGCCCTGCCGCCCGGCAACACCAACGTCTCGCCCGAGACGGCGGACTATTTCGACGCGGGCGTGATGCAGCAACTGATGGCGAATCTGAACGTCGGCGTGGACAGCTATTTCTCGCTGGTCAGCAATCTGCTCGACGAGGGCCAGTTCGGACAGGCGCTCGTTTACGCGCCGTTCAACTATAAGCGCGGGCGCGTCTATGGCGTCGAGCTGAGCGCCAACTACAATCTGGAGAGCTTCTCGGTTTACGGCAATTTCGCCTACTCGATCGCGCAAGGCAATCAGGTCGCGTCGGGGCAGTTCAATTTCCCGGCCGACGAACTCGCCTATATCGCGAACCACTACGTCTATCTGGATCATGAGCAGCTCTACACCGCGTCCTTCGGCGCGTCCTACCGATGGCGCGGTTTCATGCTCAGCGTCGACGGAATTTACGGCAGCGGATTGCGCGACGGCTTCGCCAACACCGGCCATCTGCCGGGCTACGTGCAGGTGAATCTCGGCCTGACGCGGAGTTTCACAATGCCGCGCATCGGCCCGGTCGAAGGCCGGCTGACTATCCTCAACCTGTTCGACGAACAATACGAAATCCGCAACGGCACCGGAATCGGCGTGTTCGCGCCGCAATACGGACCGCGCCGCGCGGCGTACATGGGGCTGAAGATTCCGCTCCCGTTCGCCGGCAAGTCCGGCGCGACGCCATGAAGCGGATAAATCGCGCGGACCGGCGCTCGGCCCCGGCCCGCGCATACGAGGAATCGATCGATGAATGAACTTACAGGCGCATGGCAGGCGGTAACGTACGGCGGGCCGATGGTCTATCCGCTGCTCGCGCTCGGCGTGCTCGCGCTCGCGATCGTGATCGATCGCGCGGTCGCCTACGGACGCTGCCTGAGGTTGCCGGGCGCGCTGATGGAGCTGGCGGAGACCTACGGCTTCGCGTGGGACGAACTGGAGCGGCGCATCGCCGCGCTCGGACCACATAACGCTTACGGCCGCTTTTTCCAAACGATCGCGGATAACCGGAACAAGCCGGTATGGTGGGTTGAATCGCGCGCCGGCGACGAAGCGGGCGCGATCGAAAAGGTCCTCAATCGCGGCCTTTGGATCCTCGAAACCGTCGTCACCGCCGCCCCGCTGCTGGGCCTGCTCGGCACGATCACCGGCATGATGCAGGCGTTCAGGATTATCGGCAGCTCGACGCTGGTCGCGCCGACGCAGGTGACTTCGGGCGTCGCGCAGGCGCTGATCGCGACCGCGCTCGGCCTGCTGATCGCGATTCTGGCGCTGTTCGGCTTCAATTTCTTCGCCCGCACGCAGGCGCAAGCGCTCGACCGGATGGAACGGCTCGGTTCGCGGCTGATCGACCATATCCGGCTCGACCAGGAAAACGGCCGCGCCGAATCCGCGCTGGCGCCGCTCGCGATCGCGCGCGAGGCCGTGCGATGAAGCTCAAACGATCGCGCGTCTCGCGTCGCGGGCGGATCGAGATCATCCCGATGATCGACGTGATGTTCTTCCTGCTCGCGACTTTCATGCTGGCGTCGCTCTCGATGCAAACGCTGAATTCGCTCAAGGTCGATTTGCCCGAGGGCGCGGCCGCGCCGATGAGCCATCGGGAGCCGGTCAGCCTGACCGTCACGCGGGAGGGGAAAATCCTGCTCGACAAAACTCCCGTCACGCTCGCGACGCTCGCCGCCACGCTCAAACCGATGCTCGCGGCGGACGATCGCGGCGTGGTCGTCAATGCCGACTCGGCCGCGCCCGAAGGGATCGTCGTGCGCGCGATGCTGCGGGCGCGCGCGGCCGGCGTCGAGCATTTCACGATCGCGGTGCGGCGTGAATGATCGGCGTCGCGAATAGCTCGCGCGCTCCGGCGCTCGACGATCCGCGCGGCCGGATGCTCTGGATCGTGCCGCTGGCGATCGCGCTTTGGCTCGTGATCCTGGCCGGCTTCGCGCGCGTGCTCGAACAGTCGATTCCGCCCGCGCCCGAGCCCACCGCGGTCGAGGCGCGCATCGTCGAATTGCCGCCGCAAGCAAGCGCCGGTCCCGCCGCGTCAGCTCCGGCCGCGACGCCGCCGCGCGCGCTCCAGCGGCCCGCTCCGATTGCCCATCCGCGCCCCGTGCCGCGCCGTCGGCCGGTCGTCCGTCCCGCGCCGCCCTCGCCGTCGGGCACGGCCCGGCCGGTCGCGCATCCGCAACCCGCTCCGGCCGCCGCTTCGGCGCCTTCCGGAAGCGCCAAAACTTCGCCGAAACCCAACGCGAACGCCTCCGGCAACGGCGGCGCGGGAATCGGCGGCGACGCGGCGGGAGCGCGCGCGATTTACGCGCCCGTGCCGACGATTCCTGACGATCTGCGCCAGGACGCGATCAATGCGATCGCCGTCGCGCATTTCATCGTCAAGGCCGACGGCAGCGATGAAGTCGTGTTGTCGCAGCCGACCGCGAATCCGGAACTGAATCAGGTCCTGATCAATACGCTTAAGGAATGGCGGTTTTTCCCGGCAATAAAGAGCGGCGTTGCGATCGACTCCGAATTTGACGTACGCATTCCCATAACGGTGAATTAGACGTGGCCAGCTCACGAAAGAATCGGGCGGCGGACGACGGCTTCGGCGCAATCGGCTTTTTGCGCGCGGCGGCCGAGCCGGCGCTGCGCCGTTTCCTGCGGGCGAACCGCGGCGCCACGTACGCCGAAATGCGCTTCGAGGCGTCGTTCAGCCGCACCGCCTCCGCCGTCGACGGCGTCCCGCGCGACGCTGCCGAGAGCGCCAACGCCGCCCTCGGCGTGCGGGTGCATTGCGCGGCGCCCGGCGGCGTGGTTGGCGACGGCTTCACCGGCGTCGAGGTCGGCCGGATCGCGACCAGCCGCACGAAGCTCGCCGCCGCCCTTCAAAGCGCCCTGGCCGAGGCCTTCGACCGCGCGCGCTGCAGCGCCCGCGAACAAACCGCGCTCAGACGCACCGCGCCGGCCGCCGTCGTCAAGGCGCTGGCGGCGATCGGCAATGTCGAACCGTCCACGGAACGGGCGGAAGTCGCCGCCACCTTTCGCCGCGATCCGCGCACGCTCGACCCGGCGGAATTGGGCCGGCTCTGCCGCTCCGCCTCGGCGGAGATCGTGGGCCTTGGCTCAGACGTCGCCTACAACGCGGTCGCGGCGCTGGCCGAACTGCGCCATGAGCTGTTCGTCAACACCGCCGGCGCGAATATCTCGCAGGCGTTCGCTTTTTCGCAGGGCGATTGCTACGTCGTCGCGGCGACCGCCGACGGCCATCAGGAGAGCTACGACACGATCGGCCAGCAGCGCGGTTTCGAATGCCTCGCCGACGATTGGCGCGACGAGCTGACGCCGAATCCGGGTCTGCATCGCTTCGCCGTCGAGCTCGCGCGCGAAACCCGCGAAGTCGCCGCCGCGCCGCTGCTCAAACCGCCCGAAGGCGAGGTCGTCGTCGTTACCGATCCGCATTTCAACGCGCTGATCGCCCACGAAATTATCGGCCATCCGTGCGAGGCCGATCGCGCGCTCAAGATGGAAGCGGCATATGCCGGCCGGAGCTGGTTCCTGCGCTCGCTCGAGCACAACGAAATTGGCCGGCCGGTCGGATCGCCCCTGCTTTGGGCCTGCTCGGACCCGACGCTCAACGGCTACGGCCACTATCTTTACGATCATGAAGGCACGCGCGGCCGCCGCGTGACGCATCTCGAAGGCGGAGTGTTCCGCGGCTTTCTCAACTCGCGGGCGACGGCCGCCGCGCTCGGCGTCGAACCCAACGGTTCGGCGCGGGCGAGCGAAGCCTGGCACGCGCCGTTGGTCCGGATGTCGAACACGTTTTTCATGCCCGGCGAGAGCGATCCGGCGCGGATGATCGCGGAGGTCGATCGCGGCTACTACGTATGCGGCCATCTGGTGCCGTCGATCGCCGAGTCGCGCGAAAACTTCCGCATCTCAGCGCGCCGCGTCTACGAAATCGAACATGGCCGGATCGGCCGGTTGTTCCGTTCGGGGTCCGTGATCGCGGATTCGAAGAGCTTTTTCCGCGCTGTCGACGCGGTCGGCAACGATTTGCGATTGGTCGCGATCCCCAACTGCGGCAAGGGCCAGCCGATGCAGGTCAAGCGGATGTCCAATGGCGGGCCGACGCTGCGGTCGCGCGCGCGGCTCGGCGGCGGGTAGACGACGATGCGCACGACCCCGGAAATGCGCGGTTTTGTCCGCGAAGCGCTCGCCCTCCTCTCCCGCCAGCGCGATCTCGGCGGCTTCGAAGTGTACGTCTCCTCGAGCGAGCATCGCGTGGCGCGGCTCAACTACACCTCGGACATTCCGTCACGCGGCGTCGAGGAATTCAAATCGCTGAACGCCGACGGCTTCGCGCTTCGAATCGTGACCGCGCGTGATGCGCATGAGACCGGAAGCGCCGCGATCGCCGGCGACCTGAGTATCGAGGCGCTGCGCGAGGCGCTTGCGCGGGCGCGGCGCGCGGCGATCGTCGATCCGCATTTCCCCGGTCTGCCGGCCGGTCCCCGCCGGCTCGCGCGGTCCGCTGAGAAATCTCCCACCCCGGAATTATTGCGCGCGAAGGACGATCTGCTGGCCGCCGTCGCGTGGAAGATTATTGGCGGCGCGATCGGCGCGTTCCGCGCGCGGATGAAGCTCGCGATGCCGCATCCCGGACTCGTGATCGGCGGCGATCTGTCGCTGATTCGCGATCGGATTGCGATCGGCGGTTCGCACTTCGACGACCTGCGCGTCGATCAGAGCGCCCACTTCGCGTCGTCGGTGACCGCGCTGGTCGAGGCGCTGGACGCCAAGGGAACCGCGACCGCGACCGGCGTCTCGGCCGCCGATCTGATTCGCGCGGGCGCACGACTCGGCCGCGACGCGATCGGACGCGCGCTCGCGCTGCGCCACGGCGAACGGCCCGCCGCCGGAACCTACAGCGTCGTGATGGGGCCGCAGCCGATCGCGGAAATCCTCAACTACATGGTGATTCCGTCGCTCACCACCGGCGCCTTTCAGGCGGCGAATTCCGCCTATCAGGGGCGCTTCGGCACGCCAGTGATGGACGCGCGGTTCAATCTGGTCGACGATCCGCGGACAAATGCGGGCGCGATCCGTCGCCGGATCACCTGCGAGGGGCTGCCGGCCACCGCCACGGAACTGATTCGCGAAGGGCGCCTGCTGGGCCTGCTCTCGAATTATTACGACGCGCATCGGCTGCTCAACGACGAGCATCGCGCGGAAAAGCTCGGCCCGGATGCGCCCTCCGATCCGTCGTTTCCGGCGCACAGCGGGTATCGCCTGGGGGAAAGCTCGGCGCGCCGCTTCGACGGCCATCCGGGCGCGACCGGCTCCAACGTCATCATGAGCGCGCGCGGCGGGATGAGCGAACGGGAACTGCTGGCCGCCGTCGCCGAAGGAATTTATATCGGCCGCGTCTGGTACACCTATCCGATCAACGGGCAGCGCGCGGGCGATTTCACCTGCACGGTGAGCGGCGATTCTTACGTGATTCGCGACGGACGGCTGGCGGCGCCGCTCGCGCCGAATCATTTTCGGCTCAACGCGAATATCGAGCAGGTCTTCGCCCGACCAATCGGAATTGGCCGGCGTCCCGAGCCGGCGCTGGTATGGGGCTCGCCGGAAACGTACATCGTACCGGCGCTCGCGCTCGACGCGATTACGCTGTCGGCGATCGGCGCGGCCGATTCCGATTAGTTACGCGGGCTCAGCGCACGCGTTCGCCGGCGCGGTAAATTTCCCGCTTGCTGGTGATGCCGAGCTGATCCCAGCGCGTCCATGTTCCGTCGCGTTTGCCGTCGCGATAGTTTCCCTCGAGCGCCTTGACGCCGTTGGCGTACCAGCTCGTATGCGGTCCGTTCTGGACGCCGTCGACGTAATGATCAACCGAAGCGCGCTGGCCGTTTTCGTACCACAGCGTCCATTCGCCGACCTGCGCGCCGTCGCGATAGTAGCCCTCGATCATGCGGTCGCCCGCGTTGCCATAGACGACGAACACGCCGTCCTTGACCGGCTTGCCGCCGACCAGCTTCTGGCACCATTGTTCCTCGCCGCGCGGCGGCGGTGCGCCCATCAGGACGGCGCCCGGCGGACACGCGGGGATCGCGTCCGCGGGTTTGCGTTCGCATCCGGACAGCGCCGCGATGATTATGGCGCATCCGGCGATCAGTCGGAGCCGCGGCCACATCTTCAGACGATCGTCCTGACAGCGCATCGAGACGGCGTGAACGCTCCCTCGGCGCGGCGCGGGAACGATCCTGGGCGCCGATCGCGAACGGGCGGACGACGCTTTACGCGCCGTCCGCCCGCCGTCGATTTTCCCGTCACGGACGCGATTTCGCTTCCCGCGCCCCGCCGTCCAATCGTTCAGTTCGAACCGGTCGATCCGAGCAGATTGCCGCCCAGGGTCGGATGGCCGATGGTCTTGTCGCCGATCACGTTGATCATCGACGGCTTGCCGGATTTGAACGCGCGTTCGAGCGCCGGAACGATCCCGTCCGGATCCGTCACGTACTCACCGTGGCATCCCATTTCCGAGAACGCCTTGTCGTACCGGATATCCTGCAACATGTTGAACGGATCGGTGCGGTCCTTCAGCATCGGCATCTGCTCGAAGCTCGGACCCCACGAGCTGTTGTTGTACAGCATGCAGACGATCGGCAGGTTGTAGCGCGCCGCCGTCTCCATATCAAAGCCGCCGATCCCGAGTCCGCCGTCGCCCATGACCAGCACGACCTGCTTGCCCGGCCGCGCGAGCTGCACCCCAATTCCCATCCCGAAACCATGCCCGACCGGCGCGAGCGGTCCCGCGTCGATAATCTGGCCCGGAAAGCGCGACGTGAAGCCCTGGCTCATCCAGCCCGACAACGTGAAGCTGTCGATGACCACGGTGCAATTCTTGTCGAGCACCGAGACGATATCCTTGGTGAGTCGCGCCGGATGGACCGGGCGATTGGCGTGGACCTTCTTTTCGTTGTCAATCACCTGCCGCTCGAAATTCGCCCGCACCTCGGCCAGCTCCTTGAGCCAGCTCGACGAGCGGTTTTTGGAAAAATCGAGCTTCAGTTCCTTGATCCGATTGATCATCTGACGCAGCACGACCTTGGGATCGCCGACCATCGGAATTTCCGCCGGCACCTGCCATCCAATCCGCGACGGCGTCGGATCGCACTGAATATACTTGGCCTTGTCGTTCCATGTCGGCGGACGGCCGAAATGCTCGCCGCTCCAGAAGCGGAAGCCCAGCGTCAGCACGACGTCGGCGCGACCCGTGAACGGCTTCTTGAACGCGCCGCGGATCGCCAGCGGATGCTCTTCGGAGACCGAGCCCTGGCCGGCGCGCCGCGCATAGACCGGAATCGACGTGAGTTCCGCGAACTCCTTCAGTTCCGCCGCCGCCTGCGACCAGAACAATCCGTCGCCGCCCGCGATCAGCGGACGCTCGGCCGCGTGCAGCAGCTCGAGCGCGCGATCGATCTTCGCCGGATCCCCCGCCGAACGGATATCGTCCGGCGTGAAGCGCTGGCCGCCCGCGCGCTGCCGGCTCTCCTCGTCCTTGCCGTAGAGAATGTTTTGCGGAATCTCGATCAACGAAACGCCCTGCGGCGGCGTCAGCGCCTCGCGGAACGCGAGCCGCATGTCGAACTCGATCGTGCTGAAATCCGTCACCCGCTTGGTGTACTTTGCGAAGCTCCGCACGACATCCGAACCGTAGGCCTCCTGGAACGACCCCTGATGGTCCTCGGTGTTCGGATGCTGGCCGGAGATGCAGACGACCGCGCTGTTGGTCATTGCCGCCAGGGCCAGACCCGTCACCGCGTTGGTCAGACCGCAGCCCGCCGTCACCATGCACACGCCCGCCTCGCCCGTCATCCGCGCGAAGCCGTCCGCCGCGTACGCGGTCGCCTGCTCGTGGCGCATATGGATGAGTTTGATGTCGTGATTGCGCAGTTCAGCGAGTATCGGGAACAGGTGACCGCCGTTGATCGCGAAACAATAGCGCGCCCGGTTTTCCTGAATGATGCGCGCGACCAATTCGCCGCCGCCCACTTTTGCCATCAGCAGATCCTCCTTGGCATCTCGACGAACCCCGCGCCTCGTTTGGCCGCGGCGATTCAGGCTCTAGCGTCGCCGCGACCGCATCGCTTCACGCCGGCTTCGCTGATCGCTCTTGACCGAATCCTTGCACATTTCGCCCGCCGCCGAAAAGCGCTCCGGAGCGCGCGCGAGAGATTCCCCCCGTGCGCCGCCGCGCCCGGACTTGAGGCGGCCTGGGCGGTCTATCCAGGTTAACCGTCAAGATGTCGGCTTTCGCCAAAAGGCGCATACACGCCGCCCACAAATTTCTCCCCAAGCGTTGATCGCGCCGGAAAAGCCTGTAACTCTGTCTGCTTTGTAAGACGGTGGGAAGGGGCCTAATGCGCCCCACTACGATTATAGAATGATTCGCAACGGCAGGTCCCGTTCACGATGCGGCAACGCTCGCCAATCCATGCGTAGGTTTCTCGTCGCCTGCCTTGCCCTGATCCTGTGCTTCACCGCGCGGATCACGCCGGCCGCGGCGTTCAGCCTGCTCGATCCGCAAACCTGGCCGGCCGCGCTCGATCCGCACAACTGGCCGTTCACGTTGTTTCCCGTGCCCGAGGTCGCCACCGATCCCAACTCGGGCGTCACCTACGGGATGCTGTTCGCGTTCCTGTTCAAGGACCAGCACGACAATATCGATTACATCCTGGCGCCCGACATCAACAACAACACCGTCCTCGGTCCCGGCGGAACGTTCCGCCTCTTCGGCTACCCCTCCGAGGACACTCAATGGTACGCGCAGGCTGGCGCCTCGCAACATATCGCGCGTAACGTCGATCTCAACTATCAGACCGGCCGCACCCTGCAGAAATGGTGGTCGCTGAACGTCAGGTTCCTGTTCGAACAGGATCCAACCAACCGGTTCTTCGGCATCGGCAACCAAACCCCCCTGCGCAACCAGACCAACTACACCGACGAACAGGTCTTTCTGCAGGTCCTCTTCGGCTGGAACATCACCCACCATCTCCAGCTCGGCCTCTTCTCGCGGCCGCGCTACATGCGCATCCAGCAGGGCGCATTCAAGACCCTGCCGTCGATTTTCGAACTGTTTCCCAACCAAAAAGGGATCAACGGCGGCACTGAAATCTATAACGAAGCGCGCCTCACCTACGACACGCGCGATTCGGTCGATATTCCGCACGAGGGCACGCTGGCGCTGATTTACGGCGGCATTTCCGATCGCGCCTTCCTGAGTTCGTCGTCGTACGACCGCTTCGGCGGCGACGTTCACGAGTATTACCCGATCGGACAGCGCGTCACGCTCGCCGGCCACGTCTATCTGCAATACACTCCCGCCGGCCAGGAGACGCCGTTTTGGGCGATGCCGCGATTGGGCGGCGAGGAAAGCCTGCTCTACGACCAGCAGACGCTGCGTGGCTACGGCGTCGGCCGCTTCACCGACAACAACATCGCCGTCGCCAACCTGGAAGTCCGCACCCGCGTGCTCGAGGCCACCATCCTCGGCAATCACGGCGTGCTGGAGCTGGCGCCGTTCCTCGACGCGGGCCGCGTATGGAACGGGATGTCCACCAATCCGCTCGAGGACCTGCATCCGGTCGGCGGGATGGGCTTCCGCGCCATCGCCGAACCCTTCGTCGTCGGTTATCTCGATATCGGCTACGGCGGCGAAGGCACCGCCATCTTCGCCGGTCTCAACTACCCGTTTTAGCCCGGCTCGCCACGCCGAATCGGCGCTTCAGCTCTTGCGGAACCGCGACGGGAAATCGCCGTCGAACGGCGCCTCCGGATGGAGCCGGCGGGCCCGTTCGATCAGCAGGGTTTCGCTCTCCGGAATCCGTGGATCCGGCACGCAGCAATCGACCGGGCAGGCCGCCGCGCATTCCTCATGGTCGAAAAACCCGACGCATTCGGTGCATTTCTCGGGCGCGATATAGTAAATGTCCTGGGCCAGAGCCTGATAGGACACACCCTCCAGCTCCCATTGCGCCGCGCCGACATAGATCGCGTTATTGGGACAGCGCGGCGCGCACGCGCCGCAGTTGATACATTCCTCGGTGATCAGCGTCGCCATCTGAAAATTGCGCGCCTCCCTTCAATCCGCCGGCATCGCCGCCGCGACCCGCCGCGCCAACTCCATGAAGACGGCGCTCGCCGGATGCTCCGGGCGGGCGATCGTGAGCGGCGCTCCCGCGTCGCCCGCCGCCCTTAATTCCTCGACAATCGGCGCGCGCGCGATCACTTCCATCCCCTCGCCCGCGGCCAGCTGGTCCGCCCCGCCCGCGCCGAAAATCTCGTCCCGCTCGCCGCAATCCGGGCAGACGTAGCCGCTCATGTTTTCGACCACCCCGATCAGCGGACAATGCACCTGCCGGAACATCCGCACCGCCCTGAGCGCGTCGGCGACCGCCACGTCCTGCGGCGTCGTCACGATCACCGCGCCGTCGAGCGCGACCTCCTGCGCCAGCGTCAATTGCGCGTCGCCCGTCCCGGGCGGCAGATCGACCACGAGGAAATCCAGCGTGCCCCACAGCGTATCCTGCAGGAACTGGCGCACCGCGCCCATCACCATCGGACCGCGCCAGATTACCGGCGACCGGTCATCGACGAAGAACCCGATTGAAATCAGCTTCACGCCATGCCGCTCGACCGGATAAAAATTCTTCCCGCCGGCCCCGCGCGGCCGTTCCTCGCCCGTCCCGAACATCATCGGGACCGACGGCCCGTAGATATCGGCGTCGAGCATCCCGACTTTGTAGCCCAGCCGCGCCAACGCCACCGCCAGATTCGCCGCTACCGTCGATTTGCCGACGCCGCCCTTGCCGCTGCCGACGGCGATCACATGCCGGACGCCGTCCAGCCGCTTGCGGCCGGTCCGTTCGCCCAGCTCGGGTTCGATCTGGCGCACCCGGAATTCGACTTTCGCCGCGCCGAGATCATGCGCCAGCACATGATGGATCCGGCCGCCGATATCGCGCAGTATCTCCTCGCGTTCGCTCGGATTCCTGAGCGTGATCGTCCAGCCGCCGTCGGCCGCCGGCGCGACCTCTTCGACGATTCCAAGCGCAACGATATCGGTCTGATAACCGGGGTAATTGACCTGGCGAAGCGCCGCCAGAATGTCGTCCTGGATGAGCTTTTTTGCCACTGCGGAAATTATTTCAGATAGGACGCGCGGGCGAAAGCCGACCTTGCGGTCAGGCCCCCTGTCAGGTCACTCGCCGGCGCGTTCTTTTTCCCGTCACCCGCAGGCTTGACCCGAGGGTCCATCCAGGTGGATGCGCGGAGCAAGTCCGCGCATGACGAACAACCCTTACCATTCCGCATCATGAACGACCGTCACCGTCCGCAATTAGCGAAGGCGCGTTGCCGTCAACTCCCCCTGTCCCGTCACTCTCCGGCGCGTTCTCTTTCCTGTCACCCTCGACGCCCGGTTTCAGAACCACCGCACATTCTTTTTTCCGTCACCCTCGGACTCGCTCTTTCAGACCCACCGCGCGTTCTTTTTCTGTCACCCGCGGGCTTGACCCGAGGGTCCATCCAGGTGGATGCGCGGATCAAGTCCGCGCATGACGAACAACCCTTACCGTTCCGCATCATGAACGACCGTCACCGTCCGCAATTAGCGAAGGCGCGTTGCCGTCA
>JAJXYM010000209.1 GCA_021780585.1 Deltaproteobacteria bacterium | reverse complement strand
GCGAGCTCCGTGCGCGGCGCGCGCCAGCGCGCGATTCTCGCGCGGCTCGGGCCGGCCGGCGCGGGCGGAATCGATCTCGCCACGCTGGTCGAGGAGCTTCCGGCCGCCCGCGTCGCGGTGCGCGCGATGGCGCGGCGGGGCCTCGTCGAGATGATCGACGGCGCCGCCCGCCCGTCCGCGCGCGCGGCGCCGTTCGCTGACGCCGACGGCGCGCTTCCCGCGCCCACCGCCCAATTCGAGCCGACGCCCGATCAGGCCGCGGCGATCGCCGCCGTCACGCCCGCGCTTCGCGATCGCCGCTTCGAGACTTTTCTGCTCTGGGGCGTCACCGCCAGCGGCAAGACCGAAGTGTATCTGCGGCTTGCGGCCGAGGCGCTGGCGCATGACCGGCGCGCGCTCGTGATGGTTCCCGAGATTGCGCTGGCCGATCAGATCGTGCGCTCCTTTCGCGCGCGCTTCGGGCCGCGGGTTGGCGTGGTTCACAGCGCGCAGAACGTGGCCGAGCGATGGGCCTCATGGGCGGCGGCGCTGGCCGGAGATTGCCGGATCATGATCGGTCCGCGATCGGCGGTGTTCGCGCCGATGCGCGACCTGGGCCTGATCGTGGTCGACGAGGAGCACGACCCCGCGTACAAGAACGAGGAGGGCGTCCGCTACCACGCGCGCGATCTCGCGGTCGCGCTCGGCCGGTTCAGCGGATGCCCGGTGATGCTGGGGTCGGCGACGCCGTCGGCCGAATCGTTCGTCAATGCGCGCCGCGGCCGTTACCGGATGCTGCGGATGCCGCGCCGGATCGGCGATCGCGCGCTCGCCGAAGTCGAGATCATCGACCTGCGCGAGCATTTCCGCGCCGCCAAATCAGCTTCGGGAAGCGCCGCCGGCAAGCCGCCGTCCGCCCCCTCCGACGGCGCCGCTCCGGCCCCGCCGGACAGCGTGCCGCTCGCGCCGCCGCTGATCGACGCGATCCGCGCGAATCTCGCGACCGGCGGCCAATCGGTGATTTTTCTCAACCGCCGCGGCTATCACAATTTTCTGCAGTGCCATCTGTGCGGCAACGTCATCGCCTGCCCCAATTGCTCCGTCAGCCTGACGTTCCATCTGCGCGACCGCTCGTTGCGATGCCATTACTGCGGCGAAAGCGCCGCCGCGCCCGAGCGCTGTCCGGAATGCGACGGTTACGGACTCGCCGGCCAGGGCTTCGGCACCGAACGCCTCGTGCAGGCGCTCGCCGAACTGGTTCCCGACGCGCGGATCGAGCGGATGGACAGCGACACCAGCGGCCGGCGCGGCGCCCGCGGCGCAATCCTCGAACGATTGGCCAGCGGCGCTCTCGACGTGCTGGTCGGCACCCAGATGATCGCCAAGGGTTTCGATTTTCCGGGCGTGACGCTGGTCGGCGTGGTGATGGCCGATCTCACGCTGAATCTGCCCGATTTCCGCTCGGCCGAGCGCACCTTCCAGTTGCTCACGCAGGTCGCGGGCCGGGCCGGACGCGGCGTCCGCCCCGGTCGCGTGCTGATCCAGACCTACGCGCCGCATCATTACAGCATCCGCGCCGCGCACGATCAGGATTACGCCCGCTTCATCCGCCGCGAACTCGATCTGCGCCGCGACCTGATGTATCCGCCGTTCGCCCGAATCGCGCTGGTGCGGAGCGAAGGCGAGGACGCCGGGCGCGTCGCGGCGATCGCGTCGTCGGCCGCCGCCGCGCTCGGCCGGATGGCGAAACCCGACGCGATGCGCGTGCTGGGGCCGGCGCCGGCGCCGATCGAGCGGATCAAGCGGCGCTACCGCTGGCAGGTGATGCTCAAGGCGATGGAATTGAAAGACCTGCGCGCGGCGCTGGCCGCGATGCGCGCGGAAGTGGCGCCGCTCGCCGCGCGCGATCGCGTCCGGCTCGCCATCGATATCGATCCGGTCAACATGCTCTGACCCGGCGCCGCGCCGCCGTCACTTCCGCCGCACGATTACCGCCGTGCCGTACGCCGCGATCTCGCTCATCAGGCCGGCGATTTCGTTGCAATCAAAGCGCATCGCCACCACCGCGTTGCCGCCCTTTTCCATCACCGCCAGCCGTAGCCGCTCGATCGCCTGGTTGCGGCTATCGGTAAGCAATTGCGTATAGCCCCTGGCCTCGCCGCCGAAGACCGTGCGCAGACTTGCGCCGAAATTCGAAAATACGTTGCGCGCGCGCACCACCAGTCCGAACGCCTCGCCCAGCACCTGGGTGATTTCGTAGCCGGGCAGATCGTTCATCGTTGATACGATTACCTTGTCGATAGCGTCATCACCGTCCATCTTGATGAGGTTAAACGCGCGCCCCGCGGGCGGCAATCCGGATTTGCGCCAGGGCGCCGCGCAATTTTGCGCGGCGCGCCGTTTTCGCTACCATCGCCAATACCGTCGCGCCCGCGCGCGGCGCGGAGGGAGACGCAAGCGCGATGGAAATTCCGGAGCCGATTCACCAGCTTGACGCCGTAATGGACGACGGCGCGGTGATCGGCATCCGCCAGTACGGCGATCCCGCCGGACCGCGCCTCGTGCTCAGCCACGGCAACGGCCTGGCGATCGACGGCTATCTGCCGTTCTGGGAGCCGCTGTGCGCGCGCTACGAATTGATCCTGTTCGACTTCCGCAATCACGGCCGCAATCCCCCGCATAGCTTCGCCCATCACAACTGGCCCAATTTCATCCGCGACCTGGAGCTGGTTCATCGCAACGTCGAAGCGGAGCTCGGGCATAAGCCGACCGCCGGCGTTTTTCATTCGCTGTCCGCCGTGACCGCGACGATGCACGCCCATCAGTACGGCCCGCGCTTCGACCCGCTGGTGCTGTTCGATCCGCCGTTCTATCCGCGCGACGGCCATCCGCTGCGCGACGCGCACGTCTCCGGCGAGGACGGCATCGCCGAGCGCGCCGCGCGCCGCACCGCGAGCTTCGCCGATCCGCTCGACCTCGCGCGCCAGTTCCAGAAGTATTTCCCGCATTGGGTTCCCGGCGCGCATGAGCTGATGGCGCGGGCGACGCTCCGGCGCGACGACGCGACCGGCCGCTGGACGCTCGCCTGTCCGCGCGAATACGAGGCGCATATCTTTCGCACCAATCGCGAGACCACCGGATGGACCGCGCTGGGACGCATCCCCGCGGCGGTCAAATTGATCTGCGCCGATCCGAAATTCGGCGACGGTCCCGCGCTGGTCGGCAAGGCGATTTCCGCCGAAGCGCCGGTCGAGTACGAGTTCATTCCCGGCGCCACGCATTTCCTGCAAATCGAACAACCCGCCGCATGCATCCGCGCGATGGAGTCGTTTCTCGCCGCGCGCGGGTTCATCGCCTGACGCATCGCCGCCGAACGTGAAAAAAAACCTCGCGCATCCTGAAGCGCCCGCCAAATCCTCACGCCGCGCCGTATCCAGCCGCAATCATCCGCCGGTCGTCACGGTCAGCGGATTGGTCGTCGAACGCGACGCGCCGATCCTCAATTCGATCGACTGGAGCGTCGCGCGCGGCGAGCACTGGGCGATTCTGGGCGCCAACGGCTCGGGCAAAACCTCCCTGCTCAGCACGCTGACCGGCTATATGCCGCTGACCGGCGGCGAAATCTCCGTGCTCGGCGAAACCTACGGCCAGAGCGATTGGCGCGAGCTGCGCAAGCGCGTCGGCATCACCAGTTCGGCCATCCTCAATCTGATGGAGGGCCATGAGACCGCGCTCTCGGCCGTGATCAGCGGTCGTCATGCGATGCTTGGAATGTGGGGTGACGTCGGCGCCGGCGAACGCGCCGAGGCGCTCCGCATCCTGCGCCAAATCGAGGCGGCCCATCTGCGCGATCGGCCCTGGCGGTTCCTGTCGCAGGGCGAACGCCAGCGCGTGCTGATCGGACGCGCGTTGATGGCGCGGCCGGAGCTGCTCATCCTCGACGAACCCTGCGCCGGCCTCGATCCGGTCGCGCGCGAGCATTTCGTCCAGTTTCTCGAACGCTTGGCCAGCCGCCGCGGCGCGCCGACGCTGCTGCTGGTCACCCATCACGTCGAGGAGATCATGCCCGCCTTCTCGCATGTGCTGGTGCTGGCCGCCGGCCGCGTGCTGGCGCAAGGCCCGAAGCCGCGCGTGCTGACCTCGGCCACCCTGTCGCGCGCCTTTGGCGCCCCCGTCAAGATGCGATTGCGGGCCGGCCGCTATTCGCTCGTCGTGCGCCCGTCGTCCCGCGTCGTGATTTGAACCCGCCCGTCCGGCGCGGCGGGGCGCTTTATGGCCGCCCTGAGCCTCTGCTAAAATCTTTAATCGACGCCTTTTACCGATGGCCCTGCTGAAGATTCATAAATTTCCGGACGCCGTGCTCAAGCAGCCCGCCCGTCCGGTCGAGAATATCGACGGCGCGCTCGACTCCTTCGTCGATAGCATGACGCAAACGATGTACGCCGCGCCGGGCGTCGGTCTCGCCGCGCCCCAGGTCGGCGATTCGCGCCGCATCATTGTCCTCGACACCGATCACGAAAATCTCGGCAAGCATCTCCTGAAACTCGTCAATCCCGTCATCGCCGAGGGCGAAGGATCGATCACCTGGGAGGAGGGATGCCTCTCGGTGGTCGATTTCACCGCCGACGTCGAGCGTTTCGAGAAGGTGCTGGTGCGTGCGTGGACGCTCGATCAGAAGGAAATCGAAATCGAGGCTTCCGACCTGCTCGCGGTTGCGCTCCAGCACGAAATCGACCATCTCGACGGCCGGCTCTTCATCGACCGGATCAGCCGCATCAAGCGCGAACTTTATCGCCGCAAGCGCGCCAAGATGCTCAAGGAGGGCAAGGCCGATGGGATGCCCCCCTCCGCCGCCCGGATCTGATTCCGCCGCCGCCGCGCCGATGCGTATCGTGTTCATGGGCACGCCCGCGCTGGCGGCCCATATTCTCGATCGTTTGATCGCCGCTTCGGGCCGTGATTTCGTCGTCGTCGCGGTGGTGACACGGCCCGATCAACCGCGTAATCGCGGAATGAAGCGCGAATCGTCTGAAGTCGCCGCCGTCGCCGCGCGCCATCAGATTCCCACGCTCAAGCCGGCGAAAATCCGCACGCCGGAATTCCTCGCCGAGTTGAAATCGTTCGCGCCCGATCTGCTGGTCGTGGCCGCCTACGGCCGGATCCTGCCCAACGCCGTTCTCGCCGCGCCGCGGATTATGCCGCTCAACGTCCACGCCTCGATGCTGCCGCGCCATCGCGGCGCCGCGCCGATCGAAGGCGCGATTATCGCCGGCGATCGCGAATCCGGCGTCACCATCATGCGCGTCGTCGAACGGATGGACGCGGGGCCGATTCTGCTGCAACGGTCGCTTCCGCTCGCCGCCGACGAAACCCAGGGTTCGCTCAAAGACAAACTCGCGGAGCTTGGCGCGTCGGCGTTGCTGGAGACCCTCGCGATTTTACGGCATGGTCCGCTTCCTGAAATTCCGCAGGACGAAAACCTGGCGACCTATACCGCGCCGATCAAGAAGGAAGACTCGATTATCGATTGGTCGGCTGACGCGGCGCGCGTCGAACGGATGATCCGCGCGTTCGATCCGTGGCCGGTCGCCCGCACCACGCTCGCCGGCGCCGATCTGCTGATCTGGCGCGCGCGCGTCGCCGGCGAATCCGCGCCGCCCGGCGAATCCGCGCCGCCCGGCGAATCCGCG